>JAGNPC010000031.1 GCA_017989795.1 Paludibacter sp.
CACTTTCAATCTCTTTCTAATTACCTCAAAAATAGGTGTAAATATTTACAATAGAATTAATTAACTCTATATTCTTAAATTACACATATGGAACTACTAGATGTCTCTTTAGTTGATTGGTCAAGAGCACAATTTTCGCTCACAGTCATGTACCACTGGATTTTTGTGCCATTAACCTTGGGTTTGGGTGTTATTCAGGCTATTATGGAAACCATTTATTATCGTACTGGCGATGAGAAGTGGAAGAAAGCAACGAAGTTTTGGATGGCCCTTTTTGGTGTTAACTTTGCTATTGGCGTAGCCACAGGTATAATTCTCGAATTTCAGTTTGGCACTAACTGGTCGAACTATAGCTGGTTTGTGGGCGATATTTTTGGTGCTCCATTGGCTATTGAGGGTATTGTGGCATTTTTTATGGAAGCTACATTTATTTCAATTATGTTTTTTGGTTGGAGTAAAGTAAGTAAAGGTTTTCACTTAACGGCCACTTGGTTAACTATTTTGGGAGCCACACTTTCGGCGCTTTGGATCTTAGTTGCTAATGCTTGGATGCAATTGCCAGTAGGCATGGAATTTAATCCCGATACTGTGCGTAACGAAATGGTTGATTTTTGGGCTCTTTTATCACCCGTGGCATGGAATAAGTTTTTTCACACTGTAGTTTCGAGTTGGGTATTTGGAGCCTTATTTGTAATGGGTGTAAGTGCCTGGTTCTTATTGAAAAAGCGCGATGTCGACTTTGCTAAAAAAAGCATTAAAGTGGCTGCTGCTTTTGGTTTGGTTGCGTCCTTATTAACTGCCTCTACAGGGCACGGATCTGCTTACCAAGTGGCACAAGTACAACCGATGAAACTGGCTGCTATGGAAGGTTTGTATGAAGGGCAGAAAGGTGCTGAATTGATTATAATTGGTGCGTTAGACCCTAACAAAAAGTATAACGACACTATTAATCCGTATTTATTTAAAATTGGTGTTCCTAAAGCTTTGTCGTTTTTAGGCTACAACGATTTTGATGCTTTTGTACCGGGTATCAAAGATATTATTGAAGGTGGATACCAAACACCTACAGGTGTAGCACTTTCATTTGACCAAAAGCAAGCCCGAGGTAAAGCGGCTCATAATGCACTTAATCAATACAAGTTGGCTCAAGAAGCTAAAGATACGGCAGCCGCAGCACTTCACAAAGATACATTAATGGCTAATTACAGTCACTTTGGCTACGGGTATATGGATAGTGCCGAAGAAACAATTCCAAATGTGCCAATTGTGTTTTATGCATTCCATTTAATGGTTGCTTTGGGTATGTTTTTTATCTTGTTATTTAGTATATTTACTTTTTTAAGTTTTAAAAAGGAGATTCTTTTACAGCAAAACAATTTATTACACTGGGTGGCTATTTTGACTATCCCACTTGGATTTGTGGCGTCGCAACTTGGTTGGATCGTGGCCGAATTTGGTCGTCAGCCTTGGACAATACAAGATATATTGCCGGTTAAGGTTTCAATATCTGCCATCTCTACTACTTCCGTGCAGATAACCTTTTTTCTGTTTTTGGCAGTATTTACAGCTTTGCTAATAGCAGAATTACGCATTATGTTTAAGCAAATTGCCAAAGGTCCTAATCACGATTAGTATTTCTTGTTTAGTTGAAATTTGCGCATGTAATGGAGCGCATTAAATACAAACTTAAAAATTAGATATTATGTTAACATATTCATTTTTACAACATTATTGGTGGTTTATTATATCGCTACTAGGCGGTATTTTGTCGTTTTTATTATTTGTTCAAGGTGGTCAATCCATGTTGTTTACGCTTCCTAAAACAGAAGATCAACGACGTTTGGTAGTGAATGTTCTTGGGCGTAAATGGGAATATACGTTTACAACTTTAGTTACCTTTGGTGGTGCTTTTTTTGCTTCATTCCCCTTGTTTTATTCTACCAGTTTTGGTGGTGCGTATTGGGTTTGGATGGCCATTTTGTTTTGTTTTATTCTTCAGGCAGTTTCTTACGAGTTTCAATCGAAACCAGGAAATACCTATGGTAAAACTACTTATCGTGTTTTTCTATATATAAATGGAGTAGTAGGCACAGTGCTAATTGGTGCTGCGGTTGCAACTTTTTTTACTGGTTCCGATTTTTTAATAAACAAGGGTAATATCACCAATCAGTTAGCACCTGTTATAAGTAGATGGGGCAATGAGTGGCACGGGTTGGATGCTTTGTTTAATCTTCGTAACTGGTTGTTAGGCTTGGCTGTTTTGTTCCTTTCGCGTACCAATGCTGCTTTGTTTTTTGTGAATAGAATTAGTGATGTGGAGCTCGAAAATAATGCGCGTAAGGCAGTGTTGTTTAATGCGCTACCATTTTTGGTTTTCTTTTTGTCGTTTGTTATTTGGACTATGATGGCTGACGGTTTTGCGGTAAATCCTGACACAAAGCAGGTGTTTATGGAACCCAATAAATACTTAATGAACTTAATTGAAATGCCAGTAGTTTTAATTTTGTTTTTAGCGGGTGTTGTAGCAGTACTTTGGGGCATAGGAGGTACTGTGATTAATGCAAACTTCAAAAAAGGTATATGGTTTTCGGGTGCAGGAACTATTGTTACAGTGTGCAGCTTGCTTTTACTTGCTGGCTACAATAATACAGCTTATTATCCAGCAACGCCCGATTTGCAAAGTTCGTTGACAATTTTCAACTCATCGTCGAGCGAGTTTACACTCAATGCAATGGCTGTAGCATCGCTAATAATTCCTGTGGTAGCTACCTATATTTTCTTTGCATGGCGTGCGTTGGAGAAAAAACGTACCGATATAGAGGATATAAACAACGATTCACACGCTTATTAATCTAAATACAGCATGTAATTGGTTTTAAAAAAATGTACTACCTATGTAAAATGGGTGGTGCATTTTTTTTTACCAATTATAATGGATATTGATATAGGCTTTTTATAATTGTAGTGTCTTTGTTTGTGATTTATTTGTTATTTTTGCAAACCGTTGAACTTATTACTTATGTAGGTGATTAATACTCAAATCCATTATGCTGTTTAATTCCATTGATTTTGCCATTTTTATGCCAATAGTTTATTTGCTCTATTGGTTTGTTTTTAATAAAACTATTACTTTACGCAATTCATTTTTACTTCTTGTAAGTTATCTTTTTTATGGCTTTTGGGACTGGCGTTTTGTTTCGTTGCTCTTATTTAGTTCGTTAGCCGATTTTATTCTTGGATTGCAATTGCTTAAGGCTGTTGATAATGAGCGTAAGCGTAAGATGTTGCTTCTGATAAGTTTAGCCATCAATTTTGGTATATTGGGCTTTTTTAAATACTATAACTTTTTTGTCGAAAGTTTTGTAAGTGCATTCACCTTGTTTGGTCAGGATTTGAATTTTGAACCGCTAAAAATTATTTTACCTGTAGGAGTAAGTTTTTATACTTTTCAATCTATTACCTATATTATTGGTATTTATCAACATAAGATAAAACCAACCAATAAGATTATTGATTTCTTAGCCTATGTTAGTTTCTTTCCTCAATTAGTGGCGGGGCCTATTGAGCGGGCTCAACACTTTTTACCTCAGTTTCACGAGAAGAAAGTTTTTAATTATCACGCTGCTCGCAGTGGTATGCTGCTGATTGTGTTTGGGTTATTCAAAAAATTGCTTATTGCCGATAGGTTAGCTGTTTTTATTGACGGTACTTATGCCAATATACCCGAAGCTAGCGGATTAGCATTGATATATGCAACATTGTTTTTTGCTTTTCAATTGTATTTTGATTTTTCAGCTTATTCAGATATTGCTATTGGTACCGCCCGCTTACTTGGTTTCGACCTGGTAACAAACTTTCGAAGGCCTTATTTGTCCAAATCATTTTCTGAGTTTTGGTCGCGTTGGCACATTTCTCTTTCTACTTGGTTTCGCGATTATGTGTATTTCCCGCTAGGCGGCAATCGTAAAGGTGCTCGTCGCACAGCAATTAATATTATGATTGTGTTTATGCTCAGTGGATTATGGCATGGTGCATCTTGGAACTTTGTTATTTGGGGGTCGTTAAACGGATTATTTCTGATATTTTTTGATAAGTTATTTAAACTTGAACGAGCTACTGGGTATAAACGTGTGCTTGCTTCATTATTTGTGCTGTTAAGCTGGACTGTTTCGCTGGTGTTTTTTAGAGCTCATACTTTTGCCGATGCTTTAGCGGTAATACAACAAATTGGGTTCTCGCATACCGAAAGTTTGTATAATTATGGTTTAAATAGTAAAGAATTTAATTTTGTAATTTTACTTATAGCTGGTATGATGCTTTATGAAATCATTTCTGAACGTTTTGGTGAAAATTTGCAAAATCGTTTTTATAAAGGAAAAGCTATTATTCGCTGGTGTTTATACTTGGCATTGGTGTTTAGTATAATCTATTTTGGTTCATACGGTTCGGCTAACGATAATACCTTCATTTATTTTCAATTTTAAAAAGCATGGCTAAAATACATAAATCTCAAAAAAATACGATCACGAAAAATCAAGAATTGAAAAGCCTCAAAACTAAATCTATTAATAGTTTTTTACTAAAGTTATTTGGCTTGTCTTTGTTTGTTGTTTTGGTTGTTTTTATTACCGATAAAAAAGGTTTTTTTAACCCAGATTACAGCAATGATCATACGCGTAGAAAATGGAATACCTACTATGAGTTTATTAAAAAACAACCTGTTGATGTGGTTTTAGTAGGTAATTCACACCTTTATACTGGGCTTAATCCCGATAATTTATCCAATACGCTAGGAGCAAACTGTTTCATTCTGGCTTCGCCTGGAACTTCCCTTTCCGATAGTTATTACTGTTTGAAAGAGGCAATTGCTGCTAACAAGCCTAAGGTTGCTATTGTCGAAACATTTACGATTAGTGATTATGATAATCACACGTTTAAAGATGGTGCTTTGACAGATCAGTTTAAGAGTTTTGCTGCCCGAAAAAATGTAATTCAAAAAATGCTCTCAACGCCATACCTTTTTAGTTCTAATAACTATTTGGCTGCGTGGTCGACAACAATTCGGAATCATAATTTTATTTTTACAGATACCACACAAATTAGAAAAAATCTTACCTACAAAGAGGCAATAAAGCCAGGTTTGTATTTAGGCCGTTTTAATCGTTTTATGACCGGCATTGAAGATAGCACTTTATTGAAATATGACAAGCCGGGCTTTAAAGCTTACGATTATAAGATACACATGCCCAGTGTACAAGCTAAAAAGTATATTCAGAAGATTATTGAGCTGTGTGAGGATAACGATGTGAAACTTGTATTTATGACTTTGCCCATGTATCATCGTCATGTGCACAACTACGATATATATAAAGCTGAACTTAAACAGTTGTTTGGCAAACAGCTATGGGTAGATTTTCAGCAACCTTATGATACCGCTGCTTTTACTACTGATTGCTTTGAAAATACGGTATCGGGTAATCAGCACATGACCTATTATGGAGCTCGTGTTGCAGCCTATAAGTTGGCAAGCTACCTAAGGGCTAGTCTTGGAAATGTGCTACCTGATAGAAGCTCGGCTATTGATTGGAAACAATTGTTTTATGCAAGCGATGGTTATTTCGAGAACCATACACCTGAAAATGATGGTGTAAGTCAGGTTTTAATAAAAGAAGCCTTAACTCCAGATGGTATAAATTTACATGAAGTGAGTTTGGTGCCTTTAGATGGGGCGAAAAAGCTAATTGTAAAGATAGATAAAACCAAATCGCCGCTTTTGTATGGCAAAACGGTAAAGGTTTTAGCGGAATGTGTTGTTGATGGACAGATAGTTGTGGTTGAGATACTTGCAAAATGCACCTATGCCTATGATCCACAGAAATATTTTGTGTTGCTTTCTGAGAGCTTGAATCCTGTAATTAATATACAGCGTATAGTGAGTGTAAGCTTAATCTAGTTTATCCATAATTTGCTCTAATTCAGTATCTATTTCATGAAGTTGCTTTTTGCAAATAGCAATAAGCTCTGCAGCGCGCTTTACTTTAAGAGCAATATGGTCCATGTTTATCTCTTTTTCGTTTTCAAGCTCTTGTAATATTAGCTCAAGTTCTTTTTGAGCATCGCTGTATGTAATTTTTTGTTTAGCCATTTTATTTAGTATCTTATTGAATTGAATAATGCATCATCTTATCTCTTATCTTCTATCTCTTATCTCGTAACTTGTAACTTGTAACTTGTAACTCGTAATTCGTAACTCTTCTACTCGTCCGAAAAATGCACAAGTACATGTCGGTATGAGTTGAATATCTTTGACTTAGATACATAGCCAATATAGCGCTTCGAGTCGTCTACTACAGGAAGGTTCCAAGCTCCCGTATCTTCAAATATTTGCATCACCTTCTCCATTGGTAGTTTGTAATTGATGGTAGCTGGAGGCGAAATCATCAGTTTACGTACAGTAAAACGTTGGTACAGCTCTGGTCGGAACATAATGTTTCGCACTTCGTCTAATAATACCACGCCAACCAACACACGTGTTTCGGGCTCTATGACAGGGAAAATGTTTCGATTTGAATGCGAAATGATTTTAACCAGTTCGCCTAATGTCATAGCCGGATATAATTCGGTTAAATCGGTTTCAATTACATTATCGGTTTTAAGCAAAGTAAGTACTGCTTTATCCTTATTATGTGTGATAAGTTCGCCCTTTTGAGCCAATCGCATGGCATAAAGGCTGTGTGGTTCGAATATAATGATAGTGAGGTATGATACCGTAGACACAATCATGAGTGTCATAAATAGCGTGTAAGTTCCGGTGAGCTCAGCAATTAAAAAGATACCTGTTAGTGGTGCGTGCATTACGCCCGACATTAATCCCGACATGCCTGCTAGTGCAAAATTTTCATTGGGTACATGAATTCCTAAGAGTTGAAGGATTTGAGCCAATGCATAGCCTGTAAGTGCACCTACAAATAGCGATGGAGCAAAGATACCCCCAACACCTCCTGCGCCATTAGTGGCAGCGGTTGCAAAAATTTTAAATATCACTATCAAACACAAATAAGCAATTAAAACCCATGGTGCGTCCCCAAATTGTAAAAAAACACTTCTATCAAGTATCGAGTGCGAATTTCCGTTGAGTAACGCACTAATCGTTTCATAGCCTTCGCCGTATAATGGAGGGAAAATAAAAATTAGAACACTTAACATGATTCCCCCTATAGCAAGCTTAGAGTAAGGGTTTTTGTATTTCTTGAAAAATTGCTCTATTCTATTTATGCCTCGTGTAAAGTATAGCGAAACCAATCCACATACAATTCCTAAGAGGATTAATAAGGGTATTCTACCAACTTCAAATGGTTCGCTTACCGTAAAATTAAACATAAATGAGTTGCCAGAAAGGATGTAGGCCACAGCGGTTGCTGTAACCGATGATATTAGTAGTGGCACAATGGATGTCAAGGTCATATCGAGCATGAGCACTTCAAGCACAAAGACGAGCCCTGCAATGGGTGCCTTAAAAATACCTCCAATAGCACCTGCTGCTCCACACCCAATAAGTAACATCAATGTTTTTTGGTCGAGTTTGAAGTATTTTCCTAGGTTTGAGCCTATAGCTGAGCCTGTTAGTACAATGGGTGCTTCGGCTCCTACCGACCCTCCAAATCCAATTGTAAATGTGCTTCCCACAATTGAGGTCCATATATTGTGTAGCTTTAATATGCTTTTTCGTTGCGAGATAGCGTAAAGTATGCGTGTAACACCATGGCTGATGTCGTCTTTCACTATTTTACGAACAAAAAGGGAGGTGATTAGTATGCCTACTGCTGGAAATACCAAATACCAATAGTTTACATTGTTTCTGCTGAAGTTTTCGGTAAGTAAGTGCTGTATAAAGTGAATAGAGCTTTTTAGAAAAAAGGCAGCTAACGCAGTTAAAATGCCGATAGTGAGGCTCATTATGAGCAAAAACTGTCTCTGATTAATATTATTCTCCCGCCATGATAGTATCCTTTGATACCACGTGTTCTTGTTTGTCATACCTAATTTTAAAAAAAAACTTTTTTATACCGAGCACAAAGATAAAAAAAATATTAGAATTGAAGCAAAAGCTCTCAATTACTTTTTGGGTGCGTTGGGTTAAACGCCTTTGCCTTTGAATAGAATTTCGGAGGTGAGTATAAGTATACGTAGGTCGTTGAGTAACGACATGTTTTCCATGTAGATAATGTCGTAATTTAGTCGTTCAATCATTTTTTCGATGCTGTCTGAATAGCCAATTTTTATGGGTCCCCAGGAAGTTAATCCTGGACGAATCTTGTATAGAAGGCAATAATAGGGCGCATGTTCAATGATTTGATTGATGTAAAATTTTCGTTCGGGACGAGGGCCTACAAGGCTCATTTCGCCTTTTAGGATGTTCCAAAACTGAGGCAGTTCATCGATGCGATACATTCTTAAAATGCGTCCAATTTTTGTAACACGCTCGTCGGTAGCGCTACTAAGCTTAGGGATTCCATTTTCTGAATTAACATGCATGGTTCTGAATTTTACTATATTAAAAGGTTTTCCAAATCGTCCAATGCGTTCTTGTACGTAAAATGCAGGTCCTTTCGAATCTAGTTTTATAGCTATTGCAAAATAAATAAAAACGGGTATTAGAGCTGTTAACATGATAACCGAAGCGGTTATATCCAAAATGCGTTTAAGTGCAATTTGCCAATTTGGCATGTGTAACTCAGTTAAACTAACAAGGGCTTGCATTCCCATATTCCCTATACGTGCACTTCCAGTTAAAATTTCGTTTAATCGGGGTGTAAATCGAATTTCTACATTGTGTTTATATAGAGTATTGATGCAGTTATAGAGCATCTGTTCGTTAGGAGTATCGAGTGCTATGATTACCTCGTCTATGTTATGTTTCTCAATTAGACTACCAATTTGATTAAAATGCCCACCTATTTTATTGTTTTCAATACATGGTTTGGTGTTCTCGATCGATACAAAACCTTTAAATAAGTGCTTTTGGGAGTTTGTGTTGAGTTCGTTTTCAACATGCTTAGCATTTGTTCCATGGCCAATAATTAGTGTGTTTATTGACCATGTTTTAGTTTTGTATAATCGTAAAACTTGCTTGAATACTGCTATTCGAAATAAATAGGTTGTACTAAAAAAGATTAAAAACAAGGTGGTAAGTGATACGAAATAGTAATTTTGAGCGATATTAATATCGTCGAGCATCAGAAACACAAACACCACCAAAGCGATGATGATGGAAGATAAGAGTGTGTTTAATATCAACCCGAGTTTGGTGCAATTCTCAATTTTTATATAAAACCCAGTTATATAATGAACAAGTAATGTTACGAAAGGAAATAAAGCAAATGAAAGATAATATTTGGGCTTTAAAACAAAAAGCTCGAGTTCATTAATGATTGAAATATTGTTGATGGCTTTTCTGAAAACAATAAAAAGCACCCAAACAAGCATTGCCGATAGTATGTCGGCTACAATATATTTGTTGTGTAGTTTGTTGTATTTCATCCTTTAAATGTTAGGCTCTAATTATTTCTACTCTATTACCATTGCCAATTTTTATAATTGACGAATGTTGAAGTTTAGTTTGTTTGTTGCGGTTGTGATCCACAAGGTGGTAGCTGTTTTGGGCTAGTAGGGTTTTAACCACTTTTTCAGAATCCAATGGCATGATGCAGAACAATGGTTTGCGTAACCGTTGAACCAGATAGTTAGCAAAAGTGTCTGTTATTATTCTAAACCCTGTTTTAGGTGTTTGTTGAGCTATTTGCGGTGCAAGATTTTTAGTATTTTCCAATACGATGCTAATTTTATCATCGCTTACTTCTAGTAAATCCCATACTATATCGGGTACCGTTTCGGTGTACGACTGTATGCGCACAGTGCTGTCAATGAGTAAAGTCGTGTCGGCTTTGGGTGCATTTTGAACCATGTTAATTAATGCAGCAACAGCTTTTTCGGAACATGCGTCGCAAGCAATTAGCCAACCTTTGTCGGAATTGTAAGCTACTAATTCTTCTTGTTGTAGCGATTTGAGTGCTGCTGCTAAGTCGATTCGAAAATCGGGTTTTTCGGGAGTAACTGACATTAATTTTTGATTCATGTGTGATGATATTACTTGAAACGTTTAATTGTTCAGTTTATTATAAAATATCTCATTTATGTTAATAAACTTATTGCAAATATACCATAAAAATTTAGTTTTGAAGTAGTAAATAGCTTTGTGCTTAATTGTATGCAGCTAAAGCATTGATATAATGTTTGTTGTTTTATTAAAAAATATATTTATTGGATTTTTTAAAATAAATCACTACTTTTACAAATGGAACATATTTAAATGCAATTTACTGTATGTTGTTGTTGATAGATTGTTGGAGGGTATTTGAATGGTTATAAAATGTTGATTTTGTGTTGTGGATTTCGAGATTTTTGAATAGAAAAAATATTTAAACAATGATAAATAAATGGATTTTTGAAAAGCAAACGGATGAAAAACAAACTTGCATCACATCGTTAGCTGAGGCTCTAAGTATAAGCCCTGTGTTGGCGCAGTTGCTTGTTCAGCGGGGTATTACTACTTTCGACGAAGCGCGTGTATTTTTCCGTCCCGATCTGGCACAGTTGCACGATCCTTTTTTGATGGCCGATATGGATAAGGCCGTGAAGCGACTATCCAAGGCAATGAAACACAATGAAAAAATACTTATTTATGGCGATTATGATGTGGATGGAACTACTTCTGTTTCGTTGGTATATAAGTTTTTAAGTCAGATTTATGCTAATTTGGGCTTTTATATTCCAGATAGGTATAATGAGGGTTACGGTATATCTGTGCAAGGTATTGATTATGCGGTGGAACATCATTTTCAGTTGGTAATTGCTCTTGATTGTGGTATTAAAGCGGTTGAAAAAATTGCTTATGCCAATGCTAAAGGGGTCGATTTTATTATTTGCGATCATCACACACCCGATGTTGTTTTGCCTTCGGCGGTGGCGGTTTTAGACCCCAAACGTGCTGATTGTAAGTATCCTTACAAAGAACTGTCGGGCTGTGGTGTAGGTTTTAAGTTAATGCAAGCTTTTGCCTCGGTTAATAATATTGACTTTTCGGCACTTACCCCATTGCTCGATTTAGTTGCGCTCAGTATTGCTTCGGATATTGTACCCATCACAGGCGAGAATCGTATTTTAGCTTATTTTGGCTTAAAGCAAATAAATACTAACCCATCGATAGGACTTAAAAGCATTATGGATGTTTGTGGAATTGCCGATAAAGAGCTTTCCATAAGTGATATTGTGTTTAAAATTGGGCCACGTATCAATGCCTCAGGTCGTATGAAGCTAGCTACCGAGGCCGTGGAACTTCTTATAGCCAATGATCCTGTTTTTGCCAAAGAAAAAAGTGGTACAATCAATGAATATAATAACGATCGCAAGGATTTAGATAAAAATATTACCGACGAAGCCATAGCGCTTATTGCTTCGGATAAGAGGTATGAAAGTCGTCGTTCTATTGTTGTGTATAAACCCGATTGGCACAAGGGTGTTATTGGTATTGTGGCATCGCGCTTAAGCGAGGAGTATTACAAACCGACTATTGTACTTACTAAATCTAACGGAGTAGCTTCAGGGTCGGCGCGGTCGGTGTCGGGTTTTGATATTTATAAGGCTATCGACTCTTGTCGCGATTTGCTCGATAACTTTGGTGGGCACATGTATGCAGCTGGGCTTTCGCTCAAGGAGGAGAAAATTCCAGAGTTTACCGAACGTTTTGAGCGCTTTGTGTCCGAAAAAATACATGTGGATCAGACTTATCCACAAATAGACATTGATGCTATTTTGCAATTTAAAGATATTACACCAAAGTTTTATAGGGTTTTAAAGCAGTTTGGGCCTTTTGGGCCAGGAAATATGAAACCGGTGTTTGTGAGTAAAAGAGTGATGGATTATGGCACGAGTCGGTTGGTAGGCAAGGATCAAGAGCATTTAAAATTAGAACTTGTAGATTCGAGTTCTGAGAATGTGATGAACGGAATAGCTTTCAGAATGCACAGTTTTAATACACACTTAAAAGCGTTAAATCCGCTCGAT
>JAGNPC010000249.1 GCA_017989795.1 Paludibacter sp.
AAGAAATTAATAAATAATAGGAAGAAAGGAAGACTGTACGTTTTGAATCTATGTTTTTGATAAGTTATCGTATGATTGATATGGCAAAACCTATGATTTTCATAGGTCATCTTATCTTTTATATAAGACATCCTATGTTTGAGTGATGATTTCCTATGATTGAGATAGGTTATCGTATCATTTATATTGGAAATCCTATCTTTTTTATAGGAAATCCTATCTTTTTTATAGGTTATCCTATGATTAAGATAGGTTATCCTATCTTTTACGAGGTGAACGCATCTTTTAGATGGGTAAACGAGTATTTAACAGACCAAGCAAAACCGCTGAATTCTGTTTTATTTCGATTTATATTCAGCCTTTGGCTCGCTGGCCAAAAGGCTATCAATGGCTTTACTTTCCGAAAATAACATTTCGGGATCTAAGTCGGCACCATTTTCCCATTCTATTGTATCAAAACTTACACGTACTGTATTGAACATTTCAAGGTCTTTTAATTCTTCAAAAATACCCAAATGTAGATAAGGATTCATATCAAACACCCGTATTATGCCATTTATAAAAGTTAGTTTTAAATGGTAATTTGGTAATGGTTCTACTTGTACAACTGCTAAATACATAGTTTTCTATTTTAATGATTCTATTGTAAATGGTTTTTCTCCATTCTGACACAATTTCCAATTTGCCATTAACTCTTCTTGATGTATATCAATCCAAGCTAATACCAACCTCATTTGCTTCGTAGGTATTTCACCTTCAATAATTTCAAAATCCACGATATTAATCACTACTACATAGTCATTGTAATAAACATGTATATGTGGTGGATTATGTTCTTTTGGAGCATAATACATACGGATAATAATCCCAAAGAACATGGATATTGTTGGCATAGAGCACTATTTTTTTGTTTTATATTCAGCCTTTGGCTCGCTGGCAAGTTTGCTTTGACGTTTTGCCAATTCGTACAAATATTCAGGAGCAAAGTCAGCACCATTTTTCCACTCAATGGTATTATATACTATACTAAAGTCTTTAAAAAATGCTTTGTTTTTAAGTGGCACAAACACACTTCAGTTCAATTCATTTATCAAATCAACCAAATATAGTTCGCCATTGTTAAATTCAAGCTCAATTTTATAGTCCTCAATATAGTTCGCCTTAGTTATTTCTAAAAACATATTGAATTATTTTAACGGTTCAATTTTGAACAATTCTTCTCCTTTTTGAGCCAAATCCCAGTCTAGTAGAAGTTCAACTTTGTGAACCTCTAACCAATCGAATATAATCTTTAGGGCTCTTTGAGGCATTTCTCCCTTTACTATTCCATCTTCGATAGTAACAATAGCTTTTAAATCACCATACCAAACATGAAAATGGGGTGGATTATGATCCTTAAAATTCATTAGCCAATGCTTTAATCTCAATACTAACGCAACAAAATTAAGAAAAAAACAGGACATTCCAATTAAATTGGGAAATTCAACATTTTCTATCTTCATTAAAACTTTTCAAAAAAAGTCCATCAAAAAAGAAAGCACTGTTGAGCATCCTGCACTTCAAACAAAAGCAAACTAAATAAACTTAAATTAGTTTCTTCAAAATCTTTTTTTCATACCTTTGTAAACAATAAAAAAAATATCGTTTTTAGAATAAAAAATCGTTTTAATTGAAAATTTAGATGAAACGAGCACGACAAATAAACTCTGACACAGAAGGAAATGTTTATTGCGAGTTCCATCTGACCTTTAAAAAAACAAATATAAACAGATGAAACGAGCACGACAAATAAACTCTGACACACAAGGAAATGTTTATTGCGAGTTCCATCTGACATTTTAAAAAAATAAATATAAACACATGAAAAGAATAACCCTAGCACTTATGACAACAGCATTTATGGCTTGCAACACTCCCAAGAGCGTCACTCCCGCTATTGCGGATTTTAAGTATACGGTAGATCAATTTGCCGATGTACAAATTTTACGTTATCGGGTGCCCGATTTCGAATCACTTAGTTTAAAACAAAAAGAACTGATTTATTATCTAAATGAAGCAGCCCTCGAAGGTCGTGACATTTTGTATGATCAAAATAACAAGTACAATTTAACCATTCGACGTATCCTCGAAACGGTGTTCGTACACTACAAAGGCGACCGCAAGGCCGATGAGTTCAGCAAGCTGACTACCTATTTGAAACGTGTGTGGATGGGGAATGGTATTCACCACCATTATTCGGAAGACAAATTTACGCCCGAATTTTCACCAGCCTATTTCGAACAAGTGGTGCGCGCTGTTGCTCCACAATGCCTGGAGGCTTTGCAAACCAACGAAACCATCGATGAGGTATTAGCTGCACTTTCGCCCGCTCTGTTCGACCCTACTGTGTACCCTAAACGCACCAATCAGGCCGATGGCGTTGATTTAATTCTGACATCGGGCAACAACTATTATGGCGAAGGGGTAACGCAAGCCGAAGTGGAGGCTTTTTATGCCAACATGAAAAAACCAAACGACCCGCGACCTATTTCGTATGGTTTGAACAGTCAGTTGGTGAAAGTAGACGGAAAATTGGTGGAGCGTACCTACAAAGTGGGTGGATTATACACACAGGCCATTGAACGCATTGTGGGCTGGCTCGAAAAAGCAGCTACCGTAGCCGAAAACAACCAACAAAAAGCGGTTATCGAATCGCTTATTAGCTACTACCGCTCGGGCGACTTACGCACCTACGATGAGTATTCGGTAAAATGGGTGGAAGATTTGGCTTCGCAAGTTGATTTTGTAAATGGATTTACCGAAACGTATGGCGACCCACTGGGCATGAAAGCAAGTTGGGAATCGTTGGTTAACTTCAAAAACATCGAAGCTACCAAACGTACACAAACCATTAGCGATAATGCACAGTGGTTCGAAGACAACTCGCCTATCGACCCAAAATTTAAAAAAGAAAAGGTAAAAGGAGTATCGGCCAAAGTAATTACGGCTGCTATACTTGCAGGCGATTGCTATCCGGCTACACCCATAGGCATCAACCTACCAAACGCCAACTGGATACGCGCCGAGCATGGCTCTAAATCGGTTACCATCGAAAACATCACCGAGGCCTACGACCAAGCATCGTTGGGCAATGGTTTCTCGGCCGAATTTATGTGGAGCGAGGTGGAACGTGAGCGTGCCAAAGAATATGCATCGATGACCAACAACTTACATACCGACTTGCACGAGTGTTTGGGGCATGGATCGGGTAAATTAGCACCTGGTGTTGATCCTGACGCGTTGAAAGCCTATGGCTCAACCATCGAAGAGGCACGTGCCGATTTGTTTGGATTGTACTACATGGGCGATGCCAAAATGGTGGAACTCGGCCTGCTACCAAACAACGAAGCCTACAAAGCAGAGTATTATCAATTTATGATGAATGGTTTAATGACTCAGCTTACACGTATTGAGCCAGGCAAAAACATTGAAGAAGCGCACATGCGCAACCGTCAACTTATTGCGGCTTGGGTATACGAAAATGGGAAAGCCGACAAGGTGGTGGAACTCAAAAAACGCGATGGCGAAACCTTTGTGGTGGTAAATGATTATGCCAAATTACGTACCTTATTTGGTGAACTGCTAACCGAAATTCAACGCATCCGCTCGACAGGCGATGTGGAAGGAGCTAAAAAAATAGTAGAAGCCTATGCTGTAAAAGTAGAGCCGAAACTACATGCCGAAGTGCTCGATCGCTACAAAAAATTGAATCTTGCACCGTATCGTGGCTTTGTAAACCCTGTTTACAGCCTGATTAAAGATGCATCGGGTAAAATTACCGATGTAAAAATTAGCTACGACGAAAACTACGTGGATCAGCATTTGCGTTACTCGAAAGACTATTCGAAATTGCCAACACGAAACTAACAACAACACCCAACTCTCTATGCAACCCCTAGCAGAACGACTCCGTCCGCAATCGCTCGATGCGTATATCGGACAAAAGCACTTAGTAGGCCCCAAAGCCATTCTCCGACAAATGATTGAGTCGGGGCATATTGCTTCGTTTATA
>JAGNPC010000004.1 GCA_017989795.1 Paludibacter sp.
GTAGAAATATAGTGTTTCACTTTTCGTTACATATTTCATAATACATGTATTGAAAGGATAAATCTACACTCACAAAAGGGTCGAAATTGTGTTTTTCTACTTCCACAAGGTTGTAGTTTAATCCAGCTATACTAGCGTGGTTATATATTGACTTGAAATTTATTTCGCCACTCGCTCCTATCTCCTCATCGTCCTTGGCGTGCCAGCTAAAGAAGCGTTTTGGGTATTTATTGAAGTAATCAATGGGGTTTACTTGTGCTTCTTTCATCCAATATAAATCTGCTTGAAACGATACGAGTTTGGGATTTGTATTTTCGAGCAAATAATCGTAAATAGTTTTTCCTTCAACTTTCAAAAACTCATCGGTATGGTTATGAATGCCAAACTGAATGCCTTTTAATTGACACATTTTGCCAATTGCATTATAGTAATTGCAAAAATGCTGAAGTTCATTCATCGTTTTTACCGATTTCAGTTGATTGTTTGAAGTTGTAAGGTATTTTACGCCAGCATTGGCGTGGTCATCTATACATTTCTTCCACCAATTAATGGATTCTTTCCAGTTTTCAGGTTTTGATAGGTCTTTAAAAGTCATGGAGCCTTCGAATCGCATATCGTGTTTTTCAACTAACTGTTTAAATTCTAATGGACTCATTCCATAAAATTTTCCTTGGTTGTACACAAAAGTCTCTACGTAACTATACCCCATTCGGCTTAATAATTTCAATGTTGTTTCAGCATCTCGCTCCATTGCTTCACGCACCGAAACCAACTGTATGCCGATGTTTTTGTCCTTAGGGTTTTGTTTGATATATTTAACCTCCCAATCGTTTTTAACATTGGCATGCAGACCTTTTACTTGAACCTCTGTGTTATTTTTGAATTTAAATAACACTGTCATTGTGGTGTCACCATTGAAATCAGTATCGGTCATTTTCCAATTTTGGGTATCAATAAATTTTCCTCTTCCTATAAAACAATCTCCGTTGCTGTTTTGACCTAATGCAACTATTTGTTTTGTTGTGTTGTCGAAGCCAATCAGTTCGGTCAGTAAAGGTTTCCAATTACCATTGATGTTTCTGAAAACCTCTACCTGTAATGAGTTTCCATGATTTTTGGGAGTAGCACTCATTTTAATTTGCGGAAAGTTACTTATTGATAAATCCTGAATTTTATCAGTAGTGTACCAAGTGCCGATGTATTGTTGTAATAGCTGTTGTTGAATGTCCATTTTTGTTTGACCGAATATGTTTTGTCCAAGCATGATTGCGATTAGTGTAAATATTATTTTATTCATAAGTGTTTTTTGTGAAATTGTATTTGTAAAAATGTGTTGATAATATGAATGCCAAAGTTAGTAAATTACGTGTGTATTTTTTTTTGTGAGTTGACCAAATATGATGGGTTAAGTTACATTCAACCTTTTTTGGATACAAGTGTTTTATTATTGGTAACATGAACTTAAAATTTACCAGTATCATCATCAAATTGTGTTTTATATTTAGCTATCTTTGTAATAGTTAATTGTACAACTTAAAACAAGTATATTTCAATGAAATCATTCACAATTATAGTCTGTGCTTTGCTCGTTCAAAATTTTCTTTTTTCTCAAACCGATAAAATTTTCACGGTTGATAATGCTTTATCGAGTAGTTTGATAAATGCAATATATCAGGATTCGCATTACTATTTGTGGATTGCCACTGAAGATGGGTTAAATAAATACGATGGCAATAAATTTATTGTTTACCGAAATATTAAAGGGAACAATAATTCGCTTAAAAACAATTATGTTCGTTCGCTTTACGAAGATAGTAAAGGCCGATTTTGGATTGGTTGCGTAAATGGCATTATGCTTTATGATAGAGGTACTGACTCCTTTACCGAAGTGCCCCTTTTTAACAAAAAAAAGATCATGGAAACGCATGTTTCAAGTATCATTGAAACAAAAGCTGGAGATATAATCATTTCTACTTCGAACGATGCAGTGTTACGATTCGACTCGGCAACCTCCAGTTTTCATGTTGATTTAAAGTTGCTTCCACGACTCTGTAGCCATTATATTGTATCGGTTTTCGAAGATAGTAATCAAAATTTATGGATAGCCTCGGCCGATAATGGAGTAAATAGGTATAATCATAAAACCAATAAAATCGATTTATTTAAAGCGCCCGAATCGCTCGGTAACAATCAAATTTCATCTATTAATCAGGATGTTGATGGCAATATTTTTATTGGAACACTTGCTGGTGGTTTATTTATGCTCAAACCCGGAGCTGTTTCGTTTGTACCTGTACCATACAATGGAGCATTTACATTGCCTATAAAATCGCTTTTTGTCGATAGTAATAATCGTTTATTAATAGGTACTGATGGACAAGGTGTGAAAGTATTTAACAAACAGCGTTTTAGTATCGAGGATTTTGAAATTCAAACCGCAGCTTTTAATTTCAGTACGACTAAAGTGCATTCAATAATGACTGATAGAGCTGGTAATTTGTGGTTTGGATTGTTTCAGAAGGGTTTATATCTAAAACCCAAACAATCAAATAGTTTCAATTATATTGGAAATAAATCGTACCGAAACAACTTAATAGGCGATAATTGTGTGATGTCGGTTTTTAAAGATTTGAATCAAGCACTATGGATAGGTACCGACCATGATGGGTTGTATAAAGTAGAAAAATCAGGCTTAGCAAAGCATTTCCCAATTAAATCCAATACTGGCTTGATATTAACGACCATAATGAGTATAGTGGACCAAGATGTACATTCCTTATGGTTAGGGTCTTATCTTGATGGTTTAATGTTGTTTAATAAAAATACAGGTATAACTACGCGTTTTGCAAATAATTTAGCTGTAACTAAACCATCGAGCAACCGGGTGATATCCATTTGTAAAATATCTGAAAATGTGCTTTGGGTAGGTACTAATGGTTCTGGTATACAGCAGTTTGATATCGTAAGTAAAAAATTTGTACGTCAATTAACATCAGATGATAGTGGGCGTAATAAGTTAATAAACAATTGGATAAATTGTATAATTAAAGATCGAAATGGGTATATATGGGTGGGTAGTTATGGAGGTGTTAATAAAATAAATTTGACTACTGGCAAAATTCAAACTTATATTCGAGAAGAGGGCTTTTTGTTATCTAATATCGTATATTCCATAGCTGTAGATAACAACGAAATCATGTGGTTTGGTACCTCAGATGGATTGACAAGGTTTGATCCGAAAACTGAAAAAAGTACGCATTATACAGCTTCTAATGGCTTATCAAGTAACGTTATACGCTCGATTGCTGTCGATGAAAATGAAAATCTATGGCTGGGAACTAATTTGGGCCTTTCAAAATTTGAGATTAACAGTGAAAAATTCAGCAATTATTATTCGTTTGATGGCCTGCAAAGTAACGAATTTACGCTGGGGGCTGTGTCAAAGGCAAATACGGGTGAACTGATATTTGGAGGTGTAGGTGGCGTGAGTACTTTTTTCCCATCCTCTATTAATTATAAAAATGATTCGTTGCGAACTTACCTTACGAGCATAAATATAGTTGATAAGGTAGTGGTAATGGGAATGAAATCGGGACGGCATAATATTATTGATAAATCGGTTAATAATGTAGACCGAATTAATCTAAGTTACAACGATAATATCTTTAGTCTCGAGTTTTCAACATTTAAGTTCGGTCTCTCCGAAAGAGTTTATTATAAATATAAATTAGAGGGTTTAAACGCAGGCTGGATGTCTACCGAGCTGGGGGTTAGTAAAATCACTTTTAACAACTTGGATTATGGTACTTACACACTTAAAGTGAGGGCCGTGCTTAACGAAAATGTATCGCCTGAAAAAGTGATTTTTATCCACATTTATCCCCCATGGTATTTAACAAATATAGCAAAATTCATCTACTTTGTACTTTTGTTGTTGGTATTTTACTTTATATATAAATTTGTTTCGGAGCGCATAAATCATAAGCATGAACTCATGCGCCGCGAGCATATAGAACAGTTGAACGAAAGCAAATTACAGTTTTTTATCAACATTTCACACGAAATTCGTACGCCAATGACGCTTATACTTAGTCCATTGGAAAAACTTATTTCAGATAATGATAATCCGGAGAAACAACAATCGTATCAACTAATGTATCGTAATGCGCAGCGAATTCTTAGGCTAATTAACCAGCTTCTCGATTTGCGAAAAATTGATAAGGGTCAGCTATTTGTAAAAATGCAAGAAGTAAATTTAGTAGAGTTTATTGCTGATGTTATGAAAACATTTGAATATCAGTCGAAAAAACGAAATATAAGATTTACATTAACACACAAAATTAAACAAGAAGCTGCTTGGATTGATTATAATAATTTTGACAAAATTCTGGTTAATCTTTTGTCAAATGCCTTTAAATTTACGCCTGAAAATGGCGAAATTTCAATTAGGCTTACACAATTGGAAAACAAAAACACGTTAGGTTCTTTAAAGGACTATTTCGAAATTATTGTTGCAGATAATGGCCCCGGAATTGATGAAGATAAGCTAGACAAAGTCTTTGAACGATTTTATCAGATTGATCATGTTCAGAACAATTTCAATTTCGGCACAGGCATTGGTTTACATTTAACCCGAATTTTAGTAGATATGCATCATGGAACAATCTATGCTCGAAACAAAACTGAAGGTGAAGGTACTGAGTTTGTGGTTCATATTCCGGTTGGAAGAGCGCATCTACAACCCAATGAGTTAGCTAATTCCGATTCACTTAAAGATGTAGCTAACGTAAAGAGGCCAGAATTAAATAGTATCGACGAGTCTATGCCCGTATTTCAACCGATGAAACGTAAGTCGAAATCAAAGCCAACAATACTGCTAGTTGACGATGAGCCTGAGATACGACAGTATTTGTCGCAAAACTTGGCTGACAAATACCTCATAACCCAAGCTGCTAATGGTCGCGAAGCGTTGGATATGATTTTGATTGAAAAACCCGATTTGGTTATTAGCGACGTGATGATGCCCGAAATGGATGGAATACAACTATGTAAAAAAATTAAATCGAATACTAATGTTAAACATATTCCTGTTATATTGTTAACAGCTAAAACATCTGATGATGACAAGGCTGAAGGCTATGATATTGGCGCTGATGCTTATATAGGTAAACCGTTTAATATCAGTCTATTAAAAAAACGTGTGGCTAATATACTCGAAAATAGAGATCGGTTAGAGCCAAAAATGGCCGATACCAAGGAAAACAAAGAGCTTATTAATCAGGTGGTTTTAAAATCATCAGATCAAATAATTGTTGAAAAAGTAATTGCCATTATCAATAAAAATATTGACAATCCGGAATTAAATGTGGAAATGCTTGCCGAAGGTATTGGTTTTAGTAGGGTTCACATGCACCGCAAACTCAAAGAATTGACTAATATGTCGGCACGCGATTATATTAGGTCAATACGTATGAAGCAAGCTGAGAATTTAATTTTAGGTCAAAAGCTGTGTGTATCGGAAGTTGCTTATGCTCTCGGTTTTAATAATCTTTCCCATTTTTCTACTACCTTCCGCGATTTTTATGGAATGTCGCCTACTGATTTCGTAAAACAAAATACACCAATAAAAGAGGATTAAATATTTTTTATTTTCAATATATACTTTTCATTATAAAGCAATTTCCTACTGGGTTATTGCTTTATTTGTTTGCAATGTAACCGATAGTATTGAAAATGTAACCCCTGTTTAAACCATGTTACAAATGGGGTTGGTTTTGTAATTTGTGCGAAATCCTTTTTTGTGTAGTTGCTATATCTTTGCTGATGAGATTTTTTAAATCAAAACGAATAATCAGTTGAATAATTTTGATATGGTACACGACAAAATTTCTGTAGTTGAAAAAATTGGATATAGTTTGGGCGATCTTGCTGCCAATCTGATATTCCAAACGCTTATGACTTTTATTGCCTATTTTTATACCGATATTTTTAAAATTCCGGCAGCTACGGCATCTGCAATTATTTTTGGTGGCGGTATGTTCGGTGCATTTTTTAATCCGGTAATGGGTGCCATCGCCGATCGTACTTCAACACGCTGGGGGAAATTTCGTCCTTGGATTTTGTGGACGGCCGTTCCTTTTGGTGGCTTATCGCTTTTGGCATTTACCACACCCGAATTGAGTGTACATGGCAAAACCATTTATGCATTGGTAACTTACATTCTATTAGTAATGATTTATTCGGCCAATAATTTGCCTTACTCTGCTTTAAGTGGTGTTATTACTGGTAACATGGCCGAGCGTAATAGTATATCTTCGTACCGATTTGTGGCGGTAATGGTGGCGCAGTTTATTGTACAATCACTTTTGCTTCCGCTGGTTTTAATTCTGGGTGGTGGCGATAAAGCTATGGGTTTTGAGAAAGTTATAACCTTGTTTGCTGTGATAGGTGTGGTGTTTTTCTTTATTACCTTTCTTACTACAAAAGAGCGAATAGTACCTAAGGCTGAGCAAAAATCAAGCTTAAAAGAAGATCTTTCGGATTTGTTTCGAAACAAACCTTGGATTGCAATGCTTGTAATTACAGTTTTTGTTTTTATCACCCTTGCACTTAAAGGGGGCATGTATGTCTATTATTTTAAGGATTACTTAGATAATGCTCAAATTGCTTTGTTTTTGGATTATTCGGGGTTTAATAGTTTTATTGTTCACCTTAATAGTTTTTTTGTGAATATGGGTCTTACAGGCTTTTCGTGGCCTAATGATCCTGCAACCTCTGGATTTAGTATTTTTAATGCCGGTGGAATTGTTTTTATGATAGTAGGTATTTCTTTTTCGAAGAAACTGGCAGATCGGTTTGGAAAACGTGCTGTTTTTGGTGTTGGTTTGTTGTTGTCAACTCTTTGTTTATTCGCATTTTTATTTTATAGTTCTACGGCTGTTGTCTTCGTTTTTGTTACTCAAATCCTACACGGTTTCTTTTATGGTTTAACTATTCCGTTGCTTTGGGCGATGATAGCTGATGTGGCCGATTATTCGGAGTGTATAAATAACCGACGTGCTACTGCAATTATTTTTTCGGCTATGATTTTTGGACTAAAAGCAGGGTTAAGTATTGGAGGTGCATTGGTGGCTGGGATACTTGCAATGTATGGTTACAACGAACAATTAACTCAGCAATTGCCAGAGACTGTAGCTGGTATTAAACTGTCTGTTAGTTTATTCCCCACTATTACTTTTTTCATTAGTATTGCTTGTTTGTACTTTTATGAAATTGATAAGTCGAAAGAAATTGAAATTGAAAAAACACTTTTTGAAAGAAGAAATAAAACTGAAAATTAATCCACAAAAAAATGAGAAAAATCGCACAACTAATTATTTTAGTGTTCACAACAATGTATTTACTGTCATGTAGTGCTAAAACAACTGAAATATTAAATTTAAAGGATGCTTATGCTGGTTTATTTAAAATTGGAACAGCATTAGATTCTGCACAAATTGAAGGTGCAGATACAGCAGCTATTCGTGTTGTAACTACGCATTTCAATTCAATAGTTGCTGAAAATTGTATGAAACCGGAAGTTATACAAGCTACCGAAGGTAATTTTGATTTTAGGCTTGCCGATAAATTTGTTGCCTTTGGCGAACGAAATAAAATGAAAATTATAGGCCATACGCTGGTCTGGCATTCGCAAACTCCCGATTGGTTTTTTAAGAATGCTGATGGGCAAAATGTGTCAAGAGAAATTTTAATTGAAAGGATGCGAAATCATATTACTACATTGGTTTCGCGTTACAAAGGGCGTGTGAAAGGCTGGGATGTTGTAAATGAAGCATTGAATGAAGATGGCACACTGCGCAAAAGCTTATGGTTCGAAATTATTGGCCCCGATTTTATAAAGTTTGCATTTCAGTTTGCACATGCCGCCGACCCTAAAGCAGAATTATATTATAACGATTATAATTTGTATAAGCCCGAAAAACGTATGGGAGTTGTTACACTTATTAAAAGCCTAAAAGCCAGCGGTTGTCGAATAGATGCTATTGGCGAGCAAGCTCATTATGGTTTAGGGCAAGATATATTGGCTGAAATTGATAAAAGCATTCTTGCATTTTCGGACGAAAAAGTAAAAGTAATGATTACAGAACTTGATATTTCAGTTTTGCCTTTTCCTGCCGAAGAAATTACGGCCGATGTATCACTTAAATATCAAAATTCAGCTATTTACAATCCTTATCCAATTTCGTTGCCCGATTCTATTCAACAAAAAGTAAACAACTATTACCAATCATTGTTTAGTATTTATAGGAAGCATCACCATGTGATAGATAGGGTTACTTTTTGGGGCGTAAATGACGCACAATCTTGGCGTAATTACTGGCCAATTCACGATCGAACTGATTATCCACTTTTATTCGATAGAAATAATAAACCAAAGTCTGTAGTCCAAAAACTTATTGAATTAAAAAAAATATGAAAAGAGCACGATATTTAGTCCCAAATTTATACATGGCCGACCCAGCCGTACATGTTTTTAATGGTAAATTATATATATACCCATCTCACGATGTGGAATCGGGAATTCCAGAAAACGATAATGGAGATCATTTTGACATGCGCGATTATCATGTTTTTTCGATGGAAAGCATAGATGGTGAGGTTGTTGATCATGGTGTGGCGCTCGATGTAGCATCAATTCCTTGGGCTGGTCGACAGCTTTGGGATAGTGATGCGGCAAGCAAGGACGGAAAATACTATATTTATTTTTCACTGAAGGATAAAAATGATATTTTCCATATCGGGGTAGCTGTAAGTGATAAACCCGAAGGGCCATTTAAAGCCCTTGATGCACCGATTAAAGGTAGTTATTCGATTGATCCATGTGTGTTCGAAGACAATGATGGCGGTCATTACATGTATTTTGGTGGACTGTGGGGCGGTCAGTTGCAGCGCTATCGAAATAATAAAGCCATTGAATGTGGCCACGAACCTGCTGATAACGAACCTGCACTTTGTCCTAAAGTTGTTAGGCTTACCGATAATATGCTTGAGTATGCCGAAGAACCACGTGATTTATTAATACTTGATGAGTTTAATAAACCATTGTTAGCTGGTGATCATAATCGTCGGTTTTTCGAAGCTTCGTGGATGCACACATATAATGGGAAGTATTATTTCTCCTATTCGACAGGAAATACACATTTGCTCAGTTATGCTATTGGCGACAATCCGTACGGCCCGTTTCGATATCAAGGTGTAATTTTAACGCCAGTAGTAGGTTGGACTACCCACCATTCAATATGTGAGTTTCAAGGTAAATGGTATTTGTTTCATCACGATTGTAAACCTTCCGAGGGTAAAACTTGGCTTCGTAGCCTAAAAGTCATCGAGCTGAATTATGATTCAGAGGGGAAAATTTTAATAATAGACGGACAGGTATAATTGTAATTAATGTATTTTTTACATGAAAAAAATTATCTATCTTATTAGCATTTTACTTGTCAGGTGTTTTTTTATTTCTGCGTCAGAACCTGTTCAGTCGCAGTATTTAAATCAAAATTTGGATATAAAAGTACGAGTTAATGATTTGGTTAGCAAACTCACATTGCAAGAAAAAGTAGATTTGATGCGCTACAATTCACCTGCTATTGAGCGTTTGAATATCAAAGCCTATAATTGGTGGAACGAAAGTTTACATGGCGTAGCACGCTCGGGGTTGGCAACGGTTTTTCCGCAAGCCATTGGTATGGCAGCGACCTGGGATGTGGAGTTGATGGGGCAAATTGGAACCGCAATTTCGGACGAAGCACGTGCTAAATATCACGACTATCTGCGGCGGGGGAAATCGGGTATTTATAAGGGGCTCACTTTCTGGTCGCCAAATATAAATATTTTCAGAGATCCGCGCTGGGGTAGGGGAATGGAAACCTACGGAGAAGATCCCGTACTTACTGCTAGTTTAGCTATTCCTTATATTAAAGGGCTACAAGGTAACGACACGCGTTATTTTAAAACAATAGCGTGTGCAAAGCATTTTGCCGTTCATAGCGGTCCCGAATCTACGCGCCATTCATTCGATGTATTACCAACAAAGTACGATTTGGCCGATACTTATTTGCCGCATTTTAAGCAGGTTATACAGGAGTCGAATGTGCAGTCGGTTATGTGTGCTTATCAGCGCTTCAATGGCATGCCTTGTTGCGGCAATAAATATCTTTCGGGTTTGCTTCGCAATAGGTGGGGTTTTAATGGTCATATTGTTTCGGACTGCTGGGCAATAGTTGATTTTTACAGCAAAGAGGCTCACCATGTTGTTGAAACTCCCGAAGCGGCTGCAGCTATGGCTGTAAAAGCAGGTACCGATTTGAATTGTGGCAGTACTTATCCGTATTTAGTAAATGCAGTAAAGCAGGGCTTGATTACCGAAGACGAAATAAATATTTCGGTTGCTCGATTACTAACCACACGTATGCAATTAGGCGAATTTGACAATTTGGAAAAACAAAAATATGCTCAAATTCCTTACTCGGTTGTTGATAGTAAAGCGCATCAAGATTTGGCGCTCGAAGCAGCTCATAAATCAATAGTGCTACTTAAGAATGAGGCTAATTTATTGCCATTAAGCAAAAGTACAAAAAAAATAGCCGTAATTGGACCCAATGCTAACAACATTAATGTTTTGCTTGGCAATTATCACGGTTACCCATCCAATCCTATTACGCCATTAGCAGGTATAAAATCAAAATTCCCCAATGCTGAAATTGCTTTTGCGCAAGGATGTGATTTGGCTGATGAGCTACCAACTTTTGAACCCATATCTTCGGATTGTTTGTTTACAGACAGCACTTTGAATAAAAAAGGTTTACGTGCTACTTATTATTCAACAATAAAAAACTCAGGTAGCCCTGAAATTTCAAAAATTGATACACTTATTGATTTTGGTCTTTATTCAAAACAGAAACTCCTAACACTTCCTGCAGATACGTTTTCCATTAGCTGGGAAGGTGTTTTGGAGCCAACAATAGGTGGCGATTACGCATTGGCAGTTGATGGAATGACAGCTTATAAACTTTTTGTAAATGATACTTTACTTTTTAATTGGGAAAGTGAGCATCATTCACGTAAAGAATATGTTTCGAAAAAACTGATTGCAGGTCAAAAGTACAAATTGAGACTTGAATTTGTACAAAAAAATTGCGAAACACCATTTGTGCAGCTTTTGTGGAGTAAGCCGAATCGGAATTTACTCGCCCAAGCCCTACGGGTAGCCAAGGACGCGGATGTTAGCATTTGTTTTATGGGGTTAAGTCCCGAATTAGAAGGTGAAGAAATGAAAGTGAAAGTACCGGGTTTTACTGGGGGCGATAGAATTGATCTGAATCTACCTATAACACAAACTAATTTATTAAAAGAACTTTCGAAATTGGGCAAACCAATTATACTTGTTTTACTAAACGGCAGTGCAATTTCCATTAATTGGGAAAAAGAGAATATCCCTGCTATAATTGAAGCATGGTATCCTGGCCAAGCCGGTGGAGCAGCTATTGCCGATATTTTGGTTGGCGATTACAATCCAACAGGAAAGCTACCCATTACTTTTTATAAATCGGTTAATGAACTTCCTGCTTTTGATGATTATAATATGCAAGGCCGCACCTATCGTTATATGAATCAAGAACCACTTTATACATTTGGATATGGACTGAATTATACTAAATTTTCATTTAAAATTAATCAGAACGAAATCAAAGATATAAAAATTGGAAAAGATATAATACTTCCTGTTTTAATTAAAAATAATAGCTTAAAAGCTGGTGAAGAACTAATACAACTCTATATTTCACATTCAAAAGACGCTAAAAGTCATTATGCAC
Organism: Paludibacter sp.; assembly: GCA_017989795.1. Classification (GTDB taxonomy): domain Bacteria; phylum Bacteroidota; class Bacteroidia; order Bacteroidales; family Paludibacteraceae; genus Paludibacter. The sequence goes on from JAGNPC010000004.1 coordinate 11,874, forward strand.
TCAAACAGTTTAAAAAAATAAAACTCAAAGCGGGTCAATCCCTGAAATATAGATTTAGAATCACGAAATCGGATTACGCTATTACAAATGAAGATGGTAAAAAGATTTTAATTCCCGGCAAATTAAACATTAAAGTCACTGATGGATGCGATAATGTTCCTATTAATAGTTCCGAAAGTTTAAAATCAAAACAGTATAATTTGTATGGAAAAACTGAAATTCTAAGTGAAATTGAATGATGTTACCGTTTGTTGCAAAAATGTAATTAAAAGTTGGTTCTATGTTACCAACGAATGATAAAATGTAACGATTATAGAAATAGAAAACACGAATCTAATCTATATTTGTAACGTTAAACGACTCAAAAATTCTTAATGTCTAAATATATTGTAAATGAAAAAGAACACAATTCTACTACTTGCGTTATGTATAAACTTTATACTCGTCAACGCACAAACAATTAACTTGAGTGGGTCCGTAGTTTCGGCTACTGATAAAGAACCATTAATTGGTGTATCTGTATTAATCAAAGGTACAACTGTTGGAACAATTACCGATATTGATGGTAAATACAAGCTGCCAGTTACCAAGTCCAATGCAATACTTGTAATAAGCTATATTGGCTATAAAACAACTGAAATTGCTGTAGGTAATCAATCAAATATAAATGTTGTATTAAAAGAAGATACAAAAGTACTTGATGAGGTAATAGCCATTGGGTATGGTAGTACCAAAAAGGCCGATTTGACATCTGCTATTTCGACTCTTAATCCCAAAGAAGTTTTGAAAATGCCAGGAAGTGTTACCGAGGCACTTCAAGGGTCCATTGCTGGTGTACAAATTACTGCTGGTAAAATCCGTATTCGTGGTGTAGGTAGTATTACTGGTGGAACTGATCCGCTTTGGGTTGTTGATGGTTTGATTGGTGGTCATGTTCCCAATGAAAATGAAATTGAAACAATACAAGTACTAAAAGATGCTGCTTCGTGTGCAATCTATGGTTTGCAAGGCTCAAATGGGGTTATTATTGTGACAACCAAAAAAGGCACCAAAGGCAAAACAACAGTAGAATACAGCGCCAATTTAGGCACTGGTTACCCCTGGAAAACTCTTGATATGCTAAATGCCTTCGATTATGGTGTGTATGTTAATGAATTGTATTATAACTATCATGGCCCTGCTAACTACAGAGCTAATGTGCCTACAAATTCTCTCGAGCCTACTAAACCATTAGCCGATACCAACTGGCAAGATGCTTGGTTTCGAAACAGTTTTTATCAAAAACATAATTTAAGTGTAAGCGGTGGTACTGAGAGCTTTACGTTTAGAAGTGGCGTGAGCTATGGTAGCGATAAAGGTACTGTTATAAATGAAGGTGGCGAATCAAAATCAATTTATGGCAATTTTCAATTGAAAAAAGGCAAAGTTACTTTTGGCCAAAACTTTATTGGTTCACAAAATTCAAATTATTATGGTAGCGGCGAGTATGCCGATTTGCTTCGTCAGCCATCAAATATCCCCGTTTACGACGAAACTACAGCTTCTGGATTTTATGTAACCGGAAATGGTCCAGCCGACGGTAACGATATGATTAATCAGATTGCTCTTAAAAATCTGATAAAGAATAAGAATAATAGTATGAATTTGAAGGGATCAGTTTGGGCAGAGATTCAGATTATTCCATCATTAAAATTCAAAACAAGTTATGGTTTTGATCTTTATAGCGCCAATTCATACAATTATACACCTGTTTATAATATCGGAAAAGGAGTAAATGAACAAGCCGATTTATCAGAAGGGTCAAATAGAAATCAACATTATGTTATTGATAATATGTTGACTTTTGATAAAAAATTCGGGAAACACAGCATATCAGCATTAGTTGGCACATCATCCGAAACAAACTATAATCGTACATTCAATGCAAGTGGCGAACGCGAAATCAGCACCGAACTTCTTACAATGAATCACTATGCGCTCAACCCAAGTATTGGAGGCACAGAAGGTCAAGAGGCTTTATATTCGTGGTTGGCCAGAGCTATGTATTCGTACAACGACAGATATATGATTACGGCCAATATCCGACGTGATAAAACATCTCGCTTTTCGCCCGATAACCGTGTTGGATATTTCCCCTCCTTTTCAGCTGGATGGCGCGTGAGTGAAGAAAATTTTATGAAAGAAGTTAAATGGATTTCTAACCTCAAATTGAGAGCCACTTATGGTACTATCGGAAATAGAAACATTGGAGGATATTACACCTATCAGTCGGCTATTACAACGGCTAATTTGTATTACACACTTGGTGCCGACCAAACAAGCGATGCAAGTAATGCTTTAGCTCCTTTGGTTTTAAATATCTCAAATCCTGATTTGACATGGGAAACTACGCGCGATGCTGGCTTTGGTTTCGATTTGGATTTGTTTAAAAACAAAGTGAATGTGGTGTTTGATTATTATAACCGTCGCACTACCGATATGCTTCTAAATATGCCTTTACCATTATCATCGGGAACAACAAGAGGCTTGGATGTAAATAGAGGAATAATGAGTAATCAGGGTGTTGAATTATCGGTAAATTATAGAGATAAAATTGGCGATTTTTCATTTAGTATATCGCCCAATGTGTCAATAAATAGAAATAATATTGTTGATTTAGTTGGATCCGAATTCAAAAAAGGTGACTTGCGCGATGGTGGTCAAGCAACTTTGACAAAAGAAGGCTCTTCAGTTGGTCGGTTTTATGGTTATCAAACAGCGGGTTTGTTTCGTTCGGTTGATGAAGTGAATGCGTATGTAAAAGATGGTGTTAAAATTCAACCCAATGCAGCACCAGGCGATGTTAAATTTATTGATAGAAACGAAAATGGTTCCATTGATGAAGGTGATAAAACATTTATCGGTAGCCCAATTCCTGATGCAACTTTTGGTTTAGTAGTAAGCGCCGATTACAAAGGATTTGATTTTAGCATGATGTGGCAGGGTGATATGGGTAACGAAATTTACAATAACGGTATTTCGTATCTCGAAAACAGTGCAGCAGCTATCAACCAAACTACACGCATTTTGGATCGTTTCCGTTTAAATGATGTAACGCTTACAACGCCTGCTGGCGAATCGCTATTTTTACCAGCTAATACAGATGGTAAATTTCCAAGAGCCATTTTGTCCGATCCAAATGGTAACTTCACAAAAATATCCGATTTATTTATCGAAGATGGTTCATATATTCGCTGCAAGAGGGTTACGCTTGGTTATACCTTAGCCGAAAGTATTGTAAAACAATTGAAAATTTCGAAATTCCGAGCTTACATAGGGATGAAAAATCCATTAACATTTACTAAATACTCGTTGTTCGACCCTGAGGTTCCGGGTATGAATTTTAATAATCTCGAACGTGGTATCGATATGCAACAAAACTGGAGTTCGATTAATGCAGTGAAAAGAGAATTTTTTGCAGGTGTTGAATTAACGTTCTAATTTTTATAAACTGAAAAAATATTATTACAATGAAAAAACATATTTATATATTGATAATTGTTTTCGCAAGTATTTTTACCGCTTGTGAACCTGATATGGATTTAGTAAATCCAAACGAACTGACAGTAGAAAGTTACTATCAAACGCCTGAAGAGTTAACAGCTGGAGTTAACGGCGTTTACAATATTCTGCAACGTAGTGGCGGTTGGGGTCGTTACATGCAATATGCCCTAAATGGCAAAGGCGACGATTTCTCGTTTACAAATAAAGCTTCGGCAGGCATGAAAGAAATTCCAGCCTTGTGCAATTACACAATGGAGGCAGATAATCGTGTTGCATTACGTGTATACCAGGCAATGTATGTTATGGAATATGCAAGCAACTTAATTCTCGAAAAAATTGATGCCGCTACTATGGTTAAAGATGAAGTTCTAAAAGATAGATTACGTGGTGAAGCATTATTTCTTAGAGGATTATCTCACTTTTATTTAGCATCTTTTTTTGGTGAAGAAATTCCATATCGGAATGCGATACCAAAAAGCGAATCCGATTTTTTTGGAGCACCGCTTGCAAAAGGCGAAATGTATGGGAAAATTGTTGCCGATTTTGAAAAAGCAATTGAACTACTACCATTAAGAGCAGCCATGTATGCGCAGCCCGAAAATGTAGGCAGGGCAACCAAAGGATCGGCTCAAGCTTTTTTAGCTAAAACCTATTTAATGAAACCAATTCTTCTTGAAGGAAGTCAGGCCGATTGGACTGCTGCTGCACACGTTCTTAAAGATATTATTGATTCAAAACAATATGAATTGATGACAAACTTTCGTCATAATCATATTGAAACTACCGAAAATAATAAAGAATCAATATTTGAAGTTCAGTTTTTCAATAATTTAAATGGTGAATTTGGCGAGTATGCAGCTGGTGAAGATATTAAAACAGATTGGTTAACAACAGACCAAAGTACCTGGCGCGAACAGGAAATGGGGATGATGGATGCTTCGGGCGATAATTCGACATGGTGGAATATGGCTCCAACTCCACGTGCAATGAATGAATTTGAACGCTCAAATAATGCCGATTTAACTTCTCCTATTGCAGATCCACGTTATAGTATGAGTATTTGGGGACCAGGCGGTGCAAAATACGATGTACTTAATGACCCAACATTATCTCGATTCAGAAGTTATGAGCAAATCATTACTGTGCTATCTAATAGAGGTAAATTATTTGGGACTAGAAAATACTGTGCCGATAAAGCCTCTGCACCTTGGGAATCGGGCATAAACGATAGACTTATTCGTTACTCGGATGTATTGCTTATGTATGCCGAGTGTTTAGTTGAGTTAAACCGCCCAACCGAAGCCGTTCCTTTTATTAATGATGTACGTAAACGCGCTAATAACAAACTAACGCTCACAACAGGTGCCGATTCATTCTTATTCTATGCAACTGCTCCTGCTACGCTTCCAATGGTTGAAACGCTTATAACATCTGCACCAACAATTAATGGCATGCAAATAAACACGCTACGTAGAGCAATTAAGCACGAACGATTTGTGGAATTATTTGCCGAGGGTTGGAGATTCTTTGACTTGCTTCGTTGGAGTAAAAATACAAATGATCCAGATGCAGCAATTGTACTTGATCCACTTAAAAACAAATTTCCTGATACGGGATATGCGTATAAAGTTGGTAAAAATGAGTATTTTCCAATTCCAGCTGAGGAATTAGCAATAAACAAAAATATGAAACCGAATAGTGCTAATTGAGCTATTCTGATTTCTTAATACTTTTTTTAAATGAAAAAATCAGCATTTATATTTCTAATTGCACATATAATGATTATGTCATGTTATTCGCAGTTTCAGCAATCGCTTTCATTTTATGCTGATAAATGCGATAGCCTTAAAATTGGAACTTCGCTTGGGGGTGAGTTTTTTGTGGCGTCGGTATACGATACTGGCCGCACTTACGATCGCTTAGTGAAAGAGAATTTTAATGCCTTAGTTGCAGGCAATGATATGAAATTTGATGCAATTGAACCTCAGCAAGGAGTTTTTAATTTTACAAATGCCGATTTGCTTGTGGCTTATGCCAAAAAATATAAAATGATAGTGCGTGGTCATACTTTGCTTTGGCATGAGCAACTTCCGGCTTGGATTAGGGCTGGCTTAACAAATGGTGTTGCTAATGGTACCTTTACACGTCAAAGCTTGCAGGCTATACTTAAAAATCATATCACTACTGTTGTTTCTCGCTATGCAGGTAAAGTGCAACAGTGGGATGTGGTAAACGAGGCCTTTGATGATGGTTCGACGCTGCTCCGAAATACGATATGGAAGCAAGTAATCGGTGATGATTATATCGATTCTGCTTTTGTTTGGGCACGTCGTGCCGATCCCAAAGCTAAGTTATATCTGAATGATTATAGTGTGGAGTTTAAGTACAGTTCAAAAGCTGATAAAATGTACAATTACGTAGTTGGTATGCAAGAACGAAAAATTCCGATTGATGGAGTTGGTATGCAATGTCATTTTGTGTGCAATACAATCAATTTTTCAAACTTTGATGCAAACTTTAAACGCTACAATGCTTTAGGGCTCGAATGTATAGTTACAGAGCTCGATGTGCGAATCAATAAGGCTTCATATACTTCGAGTCCTGAGTATTGGCTTGCCCGACAGGCCGAAGATTATCGTAAAACACTGCGTACATGTTTAGATAATCCAAATGCCAAAACAATAATGATGTGGGGCTTTACTGATAAATATTCTTGGATACCTAGTTGGTCAAATTATACCTATGATTATGCATTACCTTTTGATTATAACTACGCTGCTAAGCCGGCTTACAATAGTATGATAACTGAGTTAGTAAGTGAAAGTGGTTATACTTCTGTAAATGAAGTTAATGATAATAATTCAGTGAATGCTTATTTTAAAAACCGGCAATTAATAATTCACTCCGATGAGCTAATTCGTCAATATTCTCTTTATAATACTACTGGTGTTCTAATTGCATCTGAACAAATAAATGACAATGCCGTAAATTCAAATATCCAAAACATATCAAAAGGGATATATGTGCTTGTGTTGAGTTTAGAGTCAGGGTTGGAAATAACTAGAAAAGTGATTCTTTATTAGTGTTCATGTTTTAATTTATAGTATATATTCAAATCAAATATTTTTTATCAACAAACATTTTTTATTATCAAACAAATTTAAATTATCTATTTTATGAAAAAAGTAATTACTTCAGTGTTTGCGCTATTGTTAGTTCTAGGAGGACTAAGCGCACAGGTTTCTTTAGGAACTCATGGTTGGGAAGCAGGTCAAGGTTTCGATTTGTACACACCCGGAGGTGCAGGTTACACTTATACCGTTATATCGGATGCTACCAAGGCGCATTCAGGTTCAGGTTATGCCGAGTGTGCAGTGTCAGCATTACCTGCTAATATGTGGGATTTACAAATTGTACCTGGTGGCCTAGTAGTAGAACCAAATAAACCTTATCGTTTCGAAGTTTGGACAAAAGCCACTGGCACAGCTCCTACTGCTAATTTTACTTGTGGTCACTATTCGTATTCTGATATTCCGGGTATTAGTAAATATGGAGTGAAAGTTGGAACCGAATGGCAACGTGTAAACTTAATGTTGTGGTTAACGCCAGACGAAGTTGCTGCCATACCAGTTGATGGTGGTGTAAGTGGAAAAATTCGATTTCCAATACATGTTGGCGCTGCAACCGGAACGTATTTGTTTGATGATTTCTCGTTTACTCAAAGTGCTTTAGCTTATGGCGAAGTTGTAGGTAATAAAGTGACATTAAACTTTGGTTGGGAAATAGGTCTTACAGATGCTGCTATAACAAGCTCAGCCTTTACTGTTAAATCGGGTGAGAATACTGTCGCAATTACTGCGGCCGATTTGGTTAACATAGGTACGGAAGAAGCACCAATCAATATTGTACAACTAACCCTTGCGCGCTCTATAGCTGCTAACGAAGTAATTAAAGTAGCCTGCGATGGTGCAAATTCAGGCATAGAATATGCGGGGTCTATCTCTCCAATTACTGATAACTTTATGGTACTTTCGTTTAACGAAACGATTAAAAATATGAGTTCTACAGGTACTGGTATTCAGCATGTGAATGCAAGTGATTTAAAAATGCGCATTGTTGGTTCAAACTTACATATTGAAAGAGAAAATGTAAATAGCATTTCGGTATTTAATTTGGATGGTAAAGTTCTTGCTCAATCTACAGCAGTAAATAGCGTGTCAATAGATAGATTATCCAAAGGTTCATATATAGTCAAAGTAGTATTGGCTGATAATGTGTTTACTTCGAAATTTATCAAATAAAGATTTATTTCTTAGACTGTAAAAAAAGCAGTGATTCAATTTATGAATCACTGCTTTTTTTTACATCCCAATCTTTGAACGATATTTTGCGGGTGGTAAACCAGTTTGAAGTTTAAATACTTTGCTAAAGTGATGTCTATCACAGTATCCACAAGCAAGGGCTATCTCTTCAATGTCTTGGTTAGAATGATGTAAAATCATGATTGCATGTTCAATTCGGCGTTGCTGAATGTAACTTTTCACGCTGCAATTTATCGATTGTTTGAAAAGTCGTGCAAAGGAGTTGGTAGCTAAATTTGCAATATTACTAAGTTGTTCGTTAGTATGCTCTTTGTTTATGTTTTTGTCGATATATGAAATAACTTTTAGTATGCGTTTGTCAACAACAGGGAAATTCCAATTCCGATTTGGTGTTTCATGTAGCGAAAACATAATCAAACTATTAATGGCTATTGCAGTGTGAGCGTGAATAGCGTTTGGAGATTCTAACAGCTCTTTTTTTATTCTGTGCAATTGTTGAAGCCAAAATTCATTGATCTCAATTTCGTAAATCACAGCTTTATATTTATCGTACGGAAAGCCTAAGTTGAAATGTACAAAAAATTGGTCGCACATACCAATCTTATTGAAGAATTCAACTTCTGTTGTTGTTGTAATAATTTTACCAACAATGCTTTCTTTTAGCATCGTTGGTAGTGTTTTTATATGTGTAGAAAACGATGTGTGTGGTGGTATGAGAATTATTTTTTGGTTCGTTAGTTCATATTCTACATCACTATAGGTAACCACCGAGCCACCCGTGCAGCTGTGATAAAGCCTCCAAAAAGGAAACGATAAATTTTCACATTCCCATTCTGAAAGCATCCAATATCTGCTACAGTGTATTATGGCGCGTATTTCGGCAATTTCTTGCTTTACTTCCCAAGGGTCAATTTTCTTATTGTCCGATATTTTATTTAAGTGCTCAAGCATTTTTTAATTATGTATTCATTGAAAGATGTTTGTTTTACACACAAAGTTGTTGTAAAAATACAGCTGATTAGTGGTTATATCATGTATTTTTGCAATAATAATAATTTATTGTTGCACAAATATAGTTTTAATTCTAATATTTACAAAATTACAATCCTATGTTAAAAGGAATTTCACCTCTTATTAGTCCAGAGCTGCTCGCAGTTTTGGCACGCATGGGTCATGGCGACGAAATCATTCTGGCCGATGCTCATTTTCCTGGCGAAACATTCAACGGACGTGTTTTTCGCGCCGATGGACTTCGCATTCCCGAATTGTTGGCGGCTATATTACCGCTTTTTGAACTTGATGCGTACGTTCCGCATCCATTGGCCATGATGGCAGCTGTTTCTGGCGATACGCTCGATCCAAAAGTAGAGGAATCGTATCTGAAAAGCATTCATATTAGTAATCCGAATGCAGCGACCATTGAGCGTATCGACCGCTTTGCATTTTATGATCGTGCCAAAACTGCATTTGCAGTGGTAATGACCGGCGAAACTGCAAAATATGGAAATATTCTATTGAAAAAAGGAGTAACACCAATTATTTGATAATTAATAATTTACAATTCATAATTACAACAATGGCATTTAAATCAAAAGCTGCTTATTTACCGGGCAACAGCACCGTAGTTTTCAAAGATGTAGAATTCCTAAAACCCGGACATGGAGAAGTTCTACTCAAAGTAAAATCATCAACTATTTGTGGTAGCGATATCCGCGCTATCTATCGGGAACACCTTGGAAAAGGTCCTGAGGGCTATCAAAACAAAATTTGTGGTCACGAGCCAGCAGGTCAGGTAATTGCTTGCGGTCCTGGTATGAAACGTTTCAAAGAAGGCGACCGTGTGGTGGTTTATCACATTTCGGGTTGCGGATGTTGCAACGATTGTCGTCGTGGTTATATGATTTCGTGCAAAAGCGAATCGCGTGCTGCATACGGTTGGCAACGTGATGGTGGTATGGCCGAATACATGATAGCTGAAGAAAAAGACCTCGTATTGCTTCCTGATAGTTTGACTTATACCGATGGTGCTCAGATAGCCTGCGGTTTTGGCACAGTGTACGAAGGCTTGGAAAAAATTGGAATTAGTGGCAACGATGCGGTACTCGTTACAGGATTAGGACCAGTAGGTTTGGCTGCTTTAATGCTTGCTAAAGCCATGGGTGCTCAAAAACTGATTGGTGTGGATACAGTGCCTGAACGTTGTAAAATAGCTATGGAACTTGGTTTAGCCGACGAAGTTTTTGTGTCAGGACCTGATACATTAGGAAAAGTTATGGCTGCTACAAACGGAATGGGTTACGAAAAAACTGTTGATTGTTCTGGTCATACCTTAGCTCGTCAGCTATGTATCCGTGCTACCCGTCAGTGGGGTAAAATGGTAATGATTGGTGAAGGTGGAACTGTTGAATTTAATCCAAGCCCGGATATTATCCACGATCAAAAAACTATTTACGGCTCGTGGGTAACTGCTATCTGGCGTATGGAAGAGTTGGTAGAGCGTATTGTTCGCTGGGGAATTCACCCCGAAGACTTGGTAACACACCGTTTTAAACTCGAAGATGCTTCCGAAGCATATTCGCTAATGGCTGATGGTAAATGTGGCAAAGTAGCAATTGTGTTCGACGAAGAAATCAAGTAATTTACCATTTATTCATTTACTATTTACAATTGAACCAGAGTTGGACATTTGTATTGACTCTTGGTTCTTACATCTAAAATCTAATTTACATGCAAACAATAGATGCTTCAAAAGTTCCATTTAAAACGCTTTATACCGGCGATAAAATTCCGGTAATCGGGTTAGGAACATTCGGCTCAGACAATTATGATGCCGAAACCATTGCGCAAGCAGTGAAAACGGCTATAAAAATGGGCTACCGTCATATCGACTGTGCCTCGGTTTATGGAAACGAAAAAGAAATCGGTGCAGCTTTGAAAGAAGTAATAGCCGAAGGAATTGTAACTCGCGAAGAACTTTGGATTACCTCTAAAGTATGGAACGATAAACATAAACAAGTGGTTGAATCGTGCAAACAATCGTTGGCCGATTTACAGTTGGATTATCTGGACTTATACTTAGTTCACTGGCCATTCCCGAACTTCCACGCTCCAAAATGTGATGTGACAGCGCGTCAGCCAAATTCAGTTCCGTATATTCATGCTGACTATATGAAGACTTGGGCACAAATGGAAAGTCTGATTGAAGCCGGTTTGGTGAGAAATATTGGTACTTCAAATGTGACTATACCTAAGATGAAACTAATTTTACGCGACTGTAAAATCAAACCGGCATTGAACGAAATGGAAATTCACCCACACTTCCAACAGCCTGAATTGTACCAGTTTATGAAAGATAATGGCGTGGAAGTTATTGGCTATAGTCCAATTGGCTCACCTGGCCGACCTGAACGTGATAAAACACCGGAAGATACTGTTGATATGGAAGATTCGATTATCGTTGCTATTGCTGAACGTTTGGGCGTTCATCCAGCAGTTGTTTGTCTGAAATGGGCTGTTCAACGTGGTCAAATTACAATTCCATTTTCGGTAAAAACCGATAAAATGTTCAACAACCTGAAAGGTATTACCGAAGGTCCGTTGACAGAAGAAGAAATGGTGGCTGTGTCCAAAATCGACAAACAATGTCGTCTTATCAAAGGTCAGGTTTTCTTGTGGGAAAGTGCCAATGGCTGGGAAGACCTTTGGGATTTGAACGGCGAAATTACCAAGTAATTATTTTTAAAAACGGTTTTGCATATTGAAAACTTTCAATTGCAAAACCGTATTAAATTTTCACACTAAACATTGAATCTAATACAAATCATGTCAAAACACAAACTTACTACCAAGGAAAACCTTGTTCCTTTTATACTTATTTCATCGCTCTTTTTCCTATGGGGAAGTGCACATGGAATGTTGGATGTGCTAAATGCACATTTTCAAGCTGTTTTAAAAATTTCAAAAGCGGAATCCGGATTAATTCAGTTTTCGGTATATATGGCTTATTTCTCCATAGCATTGCCTGCGGGCTATTTTATGCGCCGCTTTGGGTATAAAAAAGGAATAATTGCGGGCTTATTGTTGTTCTCAATTGGCTCATTTATCATTGTTCCAGCCTCCATTAATGCATCATTTCATTTATTCCTGATCGGATTATTTATTCTTGGTTGCGGTTTAGCAACGCTCGAAACTGCTGCCAATCCATACACTACAAAATTAGGTGACAAGGAATCGGCCGAACGAAGAATTAATTTTTCGCAATCTTTCAACGGATTGGCATGGATCTTCGGACCTATTTTTGCCACCTATTTTATACTTGGCGGCGAAAAAGGAAACACATCTGGAGGTCTCGACTCAATGATTGCCCCTTATGCCGGCATTGGTATTATAGTTCTGATTATTGCCATTATTTACATGTTTGTAAAACTACCCGAAATTACGGAAGAAGATGTGGAAATGGCACATGGAATCTCCGAACAAGGGCAAGTTAGCAAAGCAAAACCATTGTTGAAAACCAAACATTTAGTATTGGGAGTTATTGCACAATTTTGCTATGTGGCTGCTCAAACTGGAGTTTTTAGTTTCTTTGTCAATTTTCTTACAGCCGAAGAACTTCAACTTGGAATCTCAAAAACCGCTGCCGGATATATGTTGGGCTTAGGAGGTATGTCGCTCTTTTTTATTGGTCGATTGTTGGGTAGCTGGATGATGAGTTTTATAGCTCCTGCCAGATTGTTGGCCATATATGCTATGATGTGTGTACTGTTACTTCCGGTTGTAAGTATTGGACTGGGCATGGTATCGGTTGTGGCGCTATTTCTGATATTTTTCTTTATGTCCATTATGTTCCCAACCATTTTTGCGTTGGCCATTAAAGATCTTGGACATCAAACAAAAAAAGGAGCATCATTTGTAATTATGTCCATTGTTGGTGGTGCCATTTTCCCAATGTTTATGGGTTGGATTGCCGACATTTCTTCCATGTCAGTAGGATTTTTAGCACCGATACCACTTTTTATGTTTATTGTATATTACGCTGTTAGTGGACATAAAGTAATCTTTGAAATAAAATAACGAACAATAAAATAAATGTCCGATAATTTAGGTCGGACATTTATTTACTCTTAAAATCCAATTGATCATGGAAAATAAAAATTACAAGAACGATAAACTATTTTTGCAAAAACACATTCAAACAGTTGAATTGGTAAGTGGCGATAAGCGGTTATTGGTAACTCCTGACTTACAGGGGCGAGTTCTAACCAGTTCTGCAAATGGCGAAGAGGGCTATAGTTTCGGTTGGTTGAATTATGATTTAATTGCTTCCGGTAAGTTTTTGCCACATTGTAATAATTTTGGTGGCGAAGATCGTTTCTGGCTTGGACCGGAAGGTGGTCAGTTTTCCATTTTCTTCAAAGGAGAATCCGGCAAAGGCTTCGATTTTGATGATTGGCAAGCTCCAGCATTAATCGATACTGATAAATGGGAATTGGTTTCTGCAAATAATCAGAGTGTAACATTCACAAAATCGGCAGAAATGAAAAACTGGTCGGGTAAAGTGTTGAAGTGTAGATTAGACCGCACTGTAAGATTACTTGATAACAAAACTGTTACTGCTGAATTAGGGTTTGAGATTCCGCATAAAGTTGACTCAATTGTATTCTCCTCACAAAATCTCCTCACAAATACAGGCGATTTTGAATGGACAAAAGAAACAGGAATGTTATCCATTTGGATTTTGGGACAGTTTATTCCTTCTGATAAAAATACAGTTATTATACCTTATAAACAATCAGATACCGCCAAAATCAATGATAGCTATTTTGGGAAAATTGATGCTGACAGGTTGAAAGTTACGGATAAAGAATTGTTCTTCAAAGGCGACGGTGGCAAACGCGGCAAAATAGGAACTCCACCCGAAATGACTATCCCCATTGCAGGAGCTTATGATGCTGAAAATGGAACGCTAACTGTCGTCAAATTCAGTTTCTATAATCAGGCTAACGATGTTTTTGTAAATTCAATGTGGGAATATCAAGATGAACCATTTAAAGGCGATGTGATAAATTCGTACAATGATGGGCCGCTGGAAGATGGAAGTATTATGGGACCATTTTATGAAATTGAAACATCGTCGTCGGCAGCCGATTTAGAGCCAAACGAATCGCTTTTGCACACTCATACTACAATGCATTTTAAAGGAGATTTTGAAATATTAAATCAAATATCAAAACAGCTATTGGGTGTGGATTTGAATGAAGTTTAAGTATAACACACAAATAATTATTTTAAGAAGAATATATGACAGTTCAAGAATTAAAATCAGCTTTCGAAACTGCTTATGGCAAAGCAGCCGAAGCAGTGTATTTCTCTCCAGGTCGTGTAAACCTTATTGGTGAGCATACCGACTACAACGGAGGTTCAGTATTTCCATGCGCATTGAGTTTTGGAACTTATTTGTTGTTGGCCAAAAACGACAAAAAAGTAATGAACTTCAAATCGTTGAATCAACCCGAAATTATTTCGCTAGGTTTCGATCAGTTGACTACTCCGCTTGATAAATCATGGGTTAACTATCCACTGGGAGTTATTGCTCAGTTCGTAAAACGTGGTATTGCTATCACCGAAGGTTATGATATCCTTATTTGGGGCAATGTTCCTAATGGTGCAGGTCTTTCTTCTTCAGCAGCATTGGAAGTTGTTACTGCTTTTGCATTCAATGATCAATTGGGAACTGAATTCAACCGTACTGTATTGGCTCAAATCGGTCAGAAATCAGAACACGAGTTTGCCTTGGTAAACTGTGGTATCATGGATCAGTTTGCTTCCGCTAACGGTGCTAAAAACCACGCTATTCACCTGAACTGCGATACATTGGAATTTGAATTAGTTCCTGTGAAACTGGAAGGCGTAAAAATTCTTATTTCGAATACTCACAGTCCTCACAAATTGGACTCAGGTGCTTACAACCAACGTGTAGCTGAATGTAAAAAGGCGGTTGAACAACTTAACACGGTTCGTCCATTGAAATACTTAGCCGAGTTGACCGAAGTGGAATTCAAAGAAATTGAATCGGCTATTACCGATCCTGTAGCTCACAAACGTGCCCGCCACGTGGTTGGTGAAGTTCAACGTACCAAGGATGCTGTAAAAGCATTGAAAGCTGGAGATTTGACATTGTTCGGTAAATTGATGAACGCTTCACATGTTTCTTTACGCGACGACTACGAAGTTACCGGATTGCAATTGGATACTATGGCCGAAGAAGCCTGGAAAATTGATGGTGTTATCGGTTCACGTATGACCGGAGGTGGTTTTGGTGGTTGCACCGTTTCGTTGGTAAGAGACGAAGCTATCGATACATTTATCGAAAAAGTAGGTGCTGCTTATGAGGCAAAAACAAGCATCAAACCACAATTCTACATTGCCGAAATTGGCGAAGGAGCAATGAAAATATACGATTGATTTATTCAATTAGAATAATGTAAACTATCGCACTCTAATTTTAATATAAATTAAATTGGTTGTTTAATAAGATGGTTTAACATCACTCAATTAGTTTTTTTAGATTGAAACGTCAACATCAGTATTTTTCGTATTAGTTTGCATTGTTTGCTGCAGACTCACTTTCACTATTGATGTTCTAATCGAAAGTTTTTCAAAAATGATTGGACATAGAAACCTATATTCTCTAACTTAATACAAAAAGTACTACATTTGCAAATTGATTCAGCAAACATAAACATATAAGGCCAACTTAAAATAGCTTACAAATGGCTCTTTCTGAAAAAGAAGAATTGGAATTACTAAGGAATGCTTCTAAACAATCCTTTGAGGCTCTTTATCACCGGTACAGTGGTAAACTATACAATTTTGTGATGAAAATATCCAAGGGTGATACTTATATTGTAGAAGAATTAGTTCAACGTGTTTTTATTAAGGTTTGGGAAACCAGAGAATACATAGATTCTGATAAGTCGTTTATTTCCTACCTGATACAACGTTTCCTTTGTCTCGTAAGGTAAGTGCCACAATAATAAGGATTAAGACACTTTTAAGCTTTTTATATTGGTCGTGGGCAATTGTTTTATGAACAAAAAATGTACGAAAAAGAATTGCTAGAATATTTAGCAATAATGAAATTTGATGAAACAAATGCGGCGGCTCATGCCCTCTTGGCACGAAATTATATTGTGTTATCGAAGTTTTAATCAATTTATAACAGGCATAACCAGATTTTTTCACTTAATGAATTAATGTGGGATTTTAATTACAACAATGGCAGACGGAACAAAAGAATATCACTTGGAAGACCATATCGAAAAGTTTTCTTGTTGGTAAAATACTGTTTTATGGTTATTTGTTGAAAAAAACTTTCAACAACTCTTTTAACTTTTAAAAATAATCACTATTTTTGTGGGAAGGATGTAGTATTTATCTGAGGATAAGCCGCATAAAGTCATCCTGCATACGCTATGAATGTTGATATCTACTTCCCATTGTTTGAAAATATTCTCCATGGTGATTTAAATCCCTTGTTGTCTGGCAACGTGGATGGGTATCACTATACGGCACGTCTGGAGCAGATGATCGTTGTTGCGGAAAAGGATACTGGGATGTATGGTATTCGCTTTGAGCAGCCTTTTAACTTGAAAACACGCTATTATCACCGTAGGATATTGGCCGATACCTTGCTTTATATTGCCGACATACGTGATCTGCTTCAGGAGGAAGGTAATTCGAAGATTAGAGCCTTTCTACGCAATCAGCTACTGGATAAACACCTGACGACTTGCCTGATGCGCTTGGGCGAAAAGATACAGAAAGAATGTGCTAGCATCGATTTGTTGCATACAGCACCGAATGACGCCCCCGTCGAACGTGTAACGAACACCTATATTTTTCAGTTCTTAAAAGTATGTATTGCCAAAGCGTATCTTGAGTTTCAACATGAACTAGCTGATGTGGTAGCGGTTAAGCAAACAGAAACGATGCTGTATGCCTCACTTGTTGGCGAGCGTTATCCTGTGAAACAGTTTCTGCACCTGCGAAAAAATGCGAAGCCTAAAGAAACGGATACACCTGCCAATACCACTGAATCCACAGCTTCTACGGTTAATGAGTTTTATACTAGTTTGGAAGTGATGAAAGTGCTTCTGTGTTCGGAGAGCACCTTACTTCGTTTAAAAAAACGGGCTGATTTTCCGAAGCCACAGCAAAGAGGCAATAAAAATGTGTACCTGAAATCGGAAATTGACATTTGGAAATTAAATAATCGTTAGAATAATCGATAGAATAATTGTGCAATAACTTTTAAAAACCTATTAAACATCTTTTAATATAGCTCACTATGTTTGCAAACCACCTTACACTCAATGTGCTTCGTTTTACGATGCTCGAAGAAAAATTATGTTGTTACATTAGCACCCAAGAGGGGTCTGGTGCAGTAAAACTTTCGCAACAGGATACGGAGTATCTTGTTGCCTATTTAAAATTCCCTCCAACAACCACGGTGCTTTATACCACCTTCGAGGAGGCATGTGTGGGTGCTAAAGCAGTGACTTTTTATACCGCTTTTCGTTTTGCGCCCGAAGGTGAACGCTGTTGGTCGGCTGGGTTTTTACGCAAATACTATACTCACTGCCTTTGCAAGCACTTTCGAACCAAGGGACTGATTGTTCGCAGTAATTTCCTGTCCGATTTAGATGTGTGGCTACCTGCCAAATCATCGCCTTACCCCAACTGTATGGGCTACAGAGGTTTCCGGTTGCGTGTGCAGTTTGGAGCAGCCAACCCACAGCCTTGTTTGCTTCTTTCGTACGATGGCATTCATTCTGTCAGTAAAAAATCGCTCACCGATGATGCTATCGAAGAGCTTTCGCCCGAGCTATTTAGTTGGGTGCTTTACGAGAATAGACTCTATAGATATGCCGAAATGCCTGACGATGCCCGCCGAAATGCGGAGAATGTATATCCTTGTTTAAACAAAGCATTGCAACGCGCCTTGCATATTCCATTTCCTGCACCCGATAAAAGTAACCGTTACCTTCGTTACCGTGAGGAGATAGAAGCTTTTCGAAAGGCCTTTTTGTACGATAACGCGCTAGGTTCGTTTATGAACATAGAGCCTGACTGGGAAAAGAGAGAGAGCTACAGCCTGCTCAGTGAAAATAATAAGCTGAATATGCTTGAATTTGGAAATGGGCATACCGACACAGAGCCTAAAAATGGCATCAAGCATTATGGACCTCGTGATCTTTCGCCCGACGTAAAAACAGTATTCTTTTTTATCTGCCATCGCCAGGATGTAAACATGGCCTCGACGGTAAATGCCTATTTAAAAGGGAGTATGCCAGGCTTTTATGGGCTACGTAAATATACAGGAATTGCTTACTCTATTGTAAAAGGTTTTAGTATTTATTTTGATGATAAAGAGAGTCCACTGGTTGAAATAGCAGCTGAGTTGGACAAGCGGTCGTTTGAGTCGGGTACGCGCTACGTAGCTCTTTATCTTTCGCCCTATGGCAAATGGGATGCCTATGAAGCTCACCGCAAGATTTATTATCAGGTAAAAGAAGAATTATTGCATCGGGGTATCGTATCGCAAGTGATAGAGGTAGAGAAAAACTGGATAGGGCGCAAATCGGAAGTGAAAGCCGACAATACCCAATTAGCTATACTTAAGAATGGATTTAACTTTGCCTTTGCTAATATTGCGGTGGCACTTTTAGCCAAACTAGGTGGTACGCCTTGGAGCTTAGCTGGTGGTGTAAGTAATGAATTGGTGATTGGTATCAGTGCGTTTAATAGCGATAGCCTCGACCATAAGTACTTAGGCAGTGCCTTTAGTTTCTCGGGCGAAGGTAGTTTTTGCGGTTTCGATTGTTTTCGAAGTAATCAGATGGATGAGTTGGCGGGTTCAATTTTGATGGCTGTAAAAAGTTACTGTGAGGAACGAGATGCACTCGACAGGCTGGTTATTCATTTCTACAAAACATTAAGCAAAAAAGAACTGGCACCCATCGAAGCAGGTCTTTCGAAACTTGGGTTGGATATCCCGGTGGTGGTCGTTTCGGTGAATAAAACCTTTTCGGAGGATATTCTTGGTTTCGACGATTCTCAATCGCATCTGATGCCCTATTCGTTTAGCTATTTCCCAATCAATAAATACCAATATCTGCTGTATAATAACGGTTTGCAAAAAGACCTTGTTTTTGATGCCAGAGAGGGTTATCCATTTCCCCTAAAATTGTCGGTTCAGTATTTTGCAGCTCATTCTACTGAAAGTATACAAGCCAACGAAGAACTTATCCCTGCTTTGTTTGAGCAGGTGTGTCGCTTTAGTCAACTCTATTGGAAATCAGTTTCGCGTCAATCGCTGCCAGTTACCTTGCGCTACCCCGAAATGTTGGCGCAGATAGTGCCACACTTTACTCGCCCCGAATTGCCTCGGACTGGAAAAGAGACGCTTTGGTTTTTGTAGAATCACCTCCAATTCACCTCCAAAATACCTCCATCTAGCAATCAAATCACTTCAAAAGTTCCTTCAAAACACCTTCAAAAAATCTGGTCTCCTTCAAAGCACCTCCATTTGTGCATTGGCAAAATAGTTGCAAATACAATGGCGTAGGGCACTACAGCTTTTACGAACAATCACTTGTAACTGATCAACTATAAGTGACATAACGTAGAAGAACGATTCGAGAAACAAAGAGCCTGATCAATTCAATGTGGATAGAATTAGATTGCAAAAAAGAATGTTTAACGCCGTAAAAAATTTATAACATGGCAACACTTAATTTAGGTATATTGGGAGGATTCTCAGGTGCCGTAGGAACCGTGGTGGGTAGCACCAACAAAAGAGGTGATGATATTATCAGAGCCAAATCAAAGAAACGTCGCGCATCAAACACCGTTGGTCAGATAGCGCAACAAACAAAATTTGGGCTTGTAACTAGTTTTATGCAAGGGGTTAGTCCAGTAATAAAAATTGGTTTAAAGCAAGTAGCAGCATCCGAAAATATATCGGCACACAACTATGCTTGTCGGCACGCATTGAAAAATGCTGTAGCTGGTACCGAAGCACAGCCAGAACTGGTTTATTCGAAAATAATTATCAGCGATGGTGATTTAAGTCGAATTTCGGGAGCAACGGCTATCAAAGAAGGCGATGAAATCAAATTCAATTGGACTGATAGTTTAGTTGGAGCAGTGGGTAAATTGACTGATAATGTAAACTTGCTGGTTTACAATGTAACAAATGGTGAGTTTAGCTATTCGATGGGCGAAGTAATTCGTTCAGCCAAAACAGCAAATTTACCCATTCCTTACAGTGAAACAGGCGACCAACTGCTGTTCTACTTATTCTTCCAGTCGGCTTCCGACTTAACGCTGGTTTCAACCAGCCAGTATTTGGGTACAGTTACTGTAATTGAATAGTATTTGAAATTAGTTTTTTAAGTTTCGAAAGAATGTTTGGAGATTATAAATTTTCAGGCATTCTTTTTTTTGTAACCAAGTAAAAATTACCTCCAACAACCAAAGTGCTCTGAATACGATATTATTTCTTTGACTTCTTAATTCATTTACTCTCCAAAATGTCATCATTTTAAGTAATCCCGATTCGTGAAGCAGTTGTTATAATGTTATCGCGCAAGTGTATTATTCTAATTTGCTTGTTTTCTCCGAACAATTGCGTATTATTGTCGTTGTTTTAAACATAATTCAAAATAATAAAAATGACGAACGATAATTTTGCACATCGTGCAGCGGAGTGGGATAGTCCTCAAAAAGTAGGGATGACGCGTAAGTTTGTGGCTGCACTGACCGAAAAACTACAAGTTAAAAAAGCATGGAAAGCCCTTGAGGTAGGAGCTGGGACTGGTTTGGTGGGTTTGCAGTTGTTGCCTTTTGTTGATACGGTTGTTTTTGAAGATACGTCAGCGGCTATGCTCGACGTGCTGAAAAGTAAGTTGCAAAGCGAGGAAAAAGTGGAACTTGTTGAAGGGGAAGTCTTTGCGTACACAGCCCAGGAT
>JAGNPC010000250.1 GCA_017989795.1 Paludibacter sp.
CTTTGTTGGCAATGTCGTTGCAAATCTGTACCAAGTCGGGGCGAAACTCAACACCAGTCATGCTGGGTGTAAGTTTCAGTACGTTGGTCAAATAATCGTAGAGTGCAAAAGTCAGGTAGCCTTTGCCCGAGCCCATATCCACCACATGAAAGTCGGTGTCGAGATTTGCCTCTTTCAAGTTGGGCGCAAGTAGCTCAATGTATTTGTTTATCTGTCGATATTTATCGCTCATTTCGCGGCGAAGTTCGTAGCTGCCATTTGTTATGCCGAGTTCGCGCAAATATACATTGTTTTTGAGGTCAATGAGTTTTTCTTTCGCTTTGTCGTGTGCCAATGATAGGGGAGCTTTTAATTCCGCTACGACAGATGTTTTAATCTGAATTTTTCCGTTGGGCAAGGTGTAAAGCAATATATTTTCGCCCGTGCTCTGCATTTCGGCATTGTTAAACTCGTTTTCAATGGCCTTGTCAATGAGTTCGATACCTTCCGCAATATCAAAGTTTTTGGTAATATCTTTGGTGGTATGACGATACACAAAATTCAAGCAATAGCCACGTTTAAGTTCTACGGCAGTAAGGATGATTTTTTTTAAGTCAGCAGTTTTTACTTTCGGCGAACTTAGAGTAAATCGAATTAGTTCTTTATTATCGATAGCCGCTTGTAGTTTTTCGATGTATATCGCTTTGTTTGTTCTCATTGTGATGATGCGTGTTTTTTTTTTGCAGTACATAAGTATGCTAGTTTGCTAGCTAATACAAATATACTGCATTTTTATAGAAAACACAGCAAGTAACTTCATTCTTAGGTTGTGTAATACGGATCAGTATTGCTTTTGCGTAAGTTGAAAGTGTCTGAAGATGGTTCGTTGTTTGGGTAGGGTGAAAATAGAATCTCGATTGAAATTCCTTTTTGCACCAAGGTATTTATTATTCCACCGATTTCCATGCCGGATAACTTTCAACAAAAGCAAAGGCATTGTGTGAGAGAAAATTGTTTCTTTCTATATTGACTATATCCAAAATGATTGTATATTTGCATTGAAAATTAAATTAAAATGCCATGACTATTACAGTGCAAATAAATACAACTACTACCGTCGGAAAACGCATAGAAAAACAATTGCGTCGATATCCTGAAGCGGTTCAGTTCATAGAGCCATCAATAGTGTCCGAATCAATTCCTGAAGGTTATGTTTCGCTCAAAGATGGTTTTGACCAAGTGAGAGAACATGTGAAATCAGTTTATAGAAGTAAAGCAATTTCTAATAAATAAACCGAACTTGGCTAATGAGCAATGTCTATATCTCTTTACAAGCCGTTGAAGATTTAAACAAAATCTTTACTGGTTTAATTAATTGGAAAAAAGGAGCTTTAGAAATCGATCATGCCTTGCAGTATGTTAATGATATTGAGAAACAATGTTATTCAATTGGACACAAAACTTATCATTCAAAAGTAAAACATCCTACACATAAACTCTTTGGAGATAAAGTGTTTGTTTATCGTAGAAATCCCGGTACTGATTGGTTCATTATTTATAACATCGACCAAGCAAACACTATTTTCATTACCAAAATAATATCCAATTATTTGACCATCGATTAATTGACATTCGTTCACCTAAAGAAATTATAGTATATGAAAACGAATAGCACCGCAATTAAAGGATTTAAAGCTGTTGATTTTATGCGTGAAGTACGTGATAAAATCAGCATGGACATCAAAGACATGAACTTTGAAGAAATCCAGAAATACATGGAAGCAAGACGTTTAAGCCTAAGCTCTACCTATAATTCTGAAACATACTCAAATGTTATGGAATCTGCGGTTGTATCTGAACCAACTATAACTACTTATACTAAAGTTGATAATGATTTAAACCTCAGCTCTTCGTAGCAATAAGCGTCGGACGCTGATCGTATGGTTACAGCCTCTTGCCTATTTTATTAAACTACGCCGATTTGAGGAAATTGGCGGATCACACAAATCTATTCTGCGTATAGATTTTCGATTGGAATCATTAAATCCCAATTTTTACCCCATACAATATTACCATTTTCAATATAGAACTTTTTGAAATTGGCTGGTTTTAAGTACTTATTATTGATGACCACTGTTGTCCAGTAAAAATTATTATATTCTTCACTACGTTCAGAATGACAATGAATTACGTTGAATTTGCGTGGGTGGAGGTTGGTTGGCGGCAAAGCCGCCAACCAACCTCCACCCGAAAGTCTAAACGACTGAATGTCATCTTGAACGAAGTGAGAGATATAAGATTTTTGTAATACCAAAATCTTTTAGCGGACAATACTGATTTTAAATAAAGAAACAAGGGACAAATACAAAAAATCAATTATCTTTGTATAAATTATTTTCTATGCCAAATCTTTATATTATTTCTGGTTGTAATGGTGCTGGTAAAACAACTGCATCATATTCTGTATTGCCCGAAATGCTACAATGTAAGGGTTTGTTAATGCTGATGAAATTGCAAAAGGATTGTCGCCTTTTCAACCTGAAAAAGTTGCTATTGAGGCTGGTAGGATTATGTTGAAGCGAATTAAAGAGCTGTTGGAGTCAAAATCAGATTTTGCATTTGAAACTACGCTGGCTTCAAAATCTTATATTAATACAATAAAAGAAGCACAATCAAAAGGTTACTTTATTACACTTATCTATTTTTGGTTGAACACGCCAGAATTAGCAATTGAACGCGTAAAAGAACGTGTATTAAAAGGAGGACATAATATACCCGAAGATATAATAATCCGACGATACGCTAATGGTTTAAGAAACTTTTCAAAACTTTATATGCCTTTTTGCGATTATTGGTTGCTTATCGACAACTCTAATCCTCCTTCTTATGTTATAGCAGAAGGGAATAAGACACAAAATATAAAAGTATTGAATCAAAAAATATTTGATAAAATAATTCAATTATGACAGCACAAGAAACAAATTCTTTAAGAACAAAAATAATTAAAGGTATAAACGCTTCGTACAACAAGCTATTAATAGCTACACAAAAAGAAGATGGCGAATTAGTCGTATCAAAAAACGGTAAAGTTGTGCGGGTTAAAGCTCGTGATTTAAGCCCGACGGAAGTTTAATTATTTTCAATGCTTCATTCTTTATCCCAGCGGGATAACATATTGATATTTTTTTCGCATGGAGTTAAAACCACCACGTTCATATCAAATCCTTCGTCGCTCCCAGCTCTTCGTAGTGTAGCAATAAGCGTCGTACGCTGATCGTATGGCTCCAGCCTCTTGCATTTACCGAGCCATTTGCATCTTATTAAACTACGCCGAGCTGAGGTCGAACAACATGCTCGAATGGCATTTTTTTATTCTCTCACCAAAGTATCTTAATAACCCGCCGATTTCCAAGCCGGATAACCAGCAACAAAATCAATAGCATCGTGCAGATAAAAACCATCGCCAACAGGGTCTAAACCGCTGGTATCTAATATGCGGTAAATTATTCTGGTATCGTTATCTTCACACTCTTCTTGATACTCGCATTCAGCAGCATTTATAAAATTTTTGCTGTTAATACAGTCGGAGTGCGACTTTAAGTTGCGCCCCGACTAATTATTTTGCTTTCAAAAATTGTATCTTTGACATTGATAAACAACGCCAGCTAAATGAACTTGATGTGGAGTTGAGTTGTGATTTGCTTTCAAAAATTGTATCTTTGACATTGATAAACAACGCTTAAAAAATAAAACCTGATGGCGAACTGTTGTGATTTGCTTTCAAAAATTGTATCTTTGACATTGATAAACAACACTACAACGAAACAGACATTTATTGTGTTGGTTGTGATTTGCTTTCAAAAATTGTATCTTTGACATTGATAAACAACAACTCCGATTGAGCTAACAGTCACCATACCGTTGTGATTTGCTTTCAAAAATTGTATCTTTGAATTGATTAACAAACTTTTTGCTTTTACAACTTTTGTTTTTATATGTTGTGATTTGTTTTCAAAATTTGTATCTTTGACTTTAATAAACA
>JAGNPC010000251.1 GCA_017989795.1 Paludibacter sp.
AAAACGCTCGGTGTAAGCCGTATTGTAAAGGTTCCAGTCGACAACTGGCGCAACTGCAATACCGACTTTAAACACCTTCTCGCCTGTGCTCATGCTCCACAAAGCCATTGAACCACCAAAGCTCCAACCCCATATCCCAATGCGATCTTTGTCGATATATGATTGACTGCCTAGGTATTTTGCCGTTTCTACTTGATCTTTTGTTTCTAGTATGCCTAATTTCTCATACGTGCATTTTCGGAATTCTGATCCACGCGCCCCTGTTCCACGTCCATCCACACATACCACTACATAGCCTTTGCTTGCTAAATAATACTCCCAACCAATCTCCCATTTATCAAGTACTTGTTGTGAGTTAGGTCCGCTATACTGAACTTGCAAAACGGGGTATTTTTTATTGGCGTTAAAATCTGTAGGTTTAACCATCCATCCATTTAACTGAATATTTTCAGTTGTTTTGAAGCTAAAGAATGATTTTTGTGAGAGGTTTAATGCTGCGATTTCTTTTTTTACAGTTTCATTTGCCTCTATTGTACGTACAGCTGCGCCATTTGCTAATCGAATACTGTAAATGTTTGGTTGTGTGAGTGAGCTTGCGTTGTTAGTAAAAAGGCTAAAGTTACTGTTGAATGTAGCCGCATGTGTTCCTTTTCCGTCGGTAAGGCGAGTTATTTTACCTTTTAAATCAACGGAATAGATGTCGCGTTGCATGGGCGAAGCTTGTGCTGCTTGGAAGTAAAGCACTTTCTTAGCTTCATCGTACCCATAAAAATCGGTAATATCCCAGCTGCCTTTGGTTAGCTGCTTTACAACTTGCCCTGTAATGCGGTACTGATATAGGTGGTTGTATCCATCTTTTTCCGAAACGGCAAAGATGAATTGATTGTCAGTGCTAAATGTTATATAATCAATCGTTTCATAGCTAACGTAACGTTTGTTTTGTTCGCGTAAAATGAGTTTGCTAATAGTCGAACGACCATCAGCAATAAGCATATCAAGTTTATTCTGATTTCGATTTAACTTGAAAATGGCTAATTGATCAGGCGTGTTAGTCCATTTTATACGTGGCACATAAAAGTCTTCATCACTTTCACCAATTTTAATAACGCGTGTTGTTTTGTTAAAATCATCGTAAACACATACTTGTACTTTAGAGTTCGTTTCGCCTGCTTTTGGGTATTTAAATTTCATTATTCCGGGATAAAGTTGCGGTGTCTCGCTAGTTTTTTCGTTGTTGAATAATTGAAATGAGAACTCTTTTACATCCGATTCGTTGAACTTCGTAAAGGCTAATAATTTACTGTCAACACTCCACGCAAAGTGGCGAGTAGCTTCAAATTCTTCTTCGTAAACCCAATCGGGGGTTCCGTTTATGATTTTATCTTTTTCACCGTCCTTGGTTATTTGTATTTCAGATTTAAAATCTACTTTGTAAATGAATAAATTGTTCTGTCGAGCAAATGCAATATAGCGACTATCGGGCGAAAAGAGAGGGACTTCTTGAGCACCTTTTTCCGAAATTGCTTCAATTTCTTTTCGTTTAATATCGTAGATGTAATAATCGGCCGTAAAGGTGCGTCGATAGCGATAATTGGCATTCGTAAAAACGAGTAATTTTTGCTCGTTTGGACTAAACTCGTAGCCACTAATGTTTTTTATGGGACATTTTTTAGCTTGATAAATACTGAAAAGTGTATCGACAAATGCACCTGTTTTATAATTATACTTTACTACCGCATTTCCATTAACAAGCGTTGTATAATGTTCGCCATCATTCATCGAAACAGGTATTTCGATACGTTTAGCACGGTATTTACCATCTGTAATGTTGTGTAATAAATTTGCAAAAAGTGAAGTTGCGGCAATGCAACCAATTACAATTAGGCCTAATCTTTTCATTTGTTTATAATTTATATATCTGCCCCCTAACCCCCTTCCGATGAATCGGAATAAATGGCGGGGGGAAAGATAGAATTGATTACAAATATAACTGAAATAAAGCACTAGCTTCGTTTAAGTTTCTAAAGTTTTATAACCATTAACATTTTAATTGAGTGCTGCAATCTTTTGTAAGAACATAATTGATAGTATCTTTGTTAGTTAGTTCAATCATTAGCAATTATTACAAAATAGGTTTTATTAAATTGCTGATGTACAATAATATTGATTTGGGTTTTTTATGCAAAATAAAGTATTTCAATTAACAGATTTCTTACCTACTACAAAAAAAGAGTTGGAGCTTAGAAGTTGGGACGAAGTGGATGTGGTTTTTTTTACGGGCGATGCTTACATTGATCATCCAGCCTTTGGCGCAGCTGTAATTGGGCGTATACTCGAGGCTGAGGGATTACGAGTGGCTATTGTTCCGCAGCCAAATTGGCGCGACGACCTCCGTGATTTTAAAAAAATGGGTCGTCCACGTTTGTTTTTTGCTGTTTCGGCTGGCAATATGGACTCGATGGTGAATCATTATACTGCGAATAAGCGCTTGCGTTCTGATGATGCCTATTCGCCTGATGGCAAGCCCAATATGCGACCTGATTATGCAACTATTACGTATTGCAATATTATTCGAAAATTATATCCCGAAGTGCCAATCGTAATTGGTGGAATAGAAGCGTCACTTCGTAGGTTTACACATTACGATTATTGGTCGGATAAGTTGATGCCTAGCATTTTGGTTGATTCGAAAGCCGACCTGCTAATTTATGGAAATGGTGAAAAACCTATTCGTGAATTAGTTAGTAAGTTAAAAAATGGGGTGGAAATTAAACAGTTAGTTGATATTCCTCAAACTTCCTATTTAGCAAAAGAAGTTCCAGATTCAAGGTTTAAGGATGTTACTTTAATTGATCATGAAACTTGTTTGAAAGATAAAAAACTGTATGCATCAAACTTTAAGCACATAGAAGAGGAGAGTAACCGTATAGAAGCTGACCGATTGTTGCAAAAAACGGGTAATCGCTGGGTGGTGGTAAATCCACCTTACGAACCGCTTTCGGAAGCAGAGCTCGATGCATCGTTTGATTTGCCCTACACGCGTGTACCACACCCTAAATACAAAGGGAAAACCATTCCAGCTTTTGAAATGATAAAATTTTCGGTGAATCTTCATCGTGGATGTTTCGGTGGTTGTGCGTTTTGTACAATTTCGGCTCATCAGGGCAAACATATTGTATCGCGAAGCAAAGAATCTATTTTAAACGAAGTTAAAAAAGTGACTGAGATGCCTGATTTTAAAGGGTATCTGAGTGATTTGGGAGGGCCATCGGCGAATATGTATGGACTGAAAGGTATAGATATGGATATTTGCAAAAAATGTAAAAAACCATCCTGTATTCATCCCAAAGTATGTTTTAATTTGGATACGAACCACAGCCGCTTGATTGATATTTATCGCTCAGTGGATGCGTTGCCTGGAATAAAAAAATCTTTTGTTGGGAGTGGAGTGAGGTACGATTTATTATTAAGCGATACTAAAAGCGAAGAAGCCAATAAAAGTCATGCCGAGTACATCAAAGAGTTAATAAGCAAACACGTTTCAGGACGTTTAAAAATTGCTCCTGAACATACCTCGGATAAAGTATTGTATTTAATGCGTAAACCTTCGTTTGCCTATTTTGCAAAATTCAAGGAACAGTTTGAGCGCATTAATCGTGAAGCTGGTTTAAATCAGCAACTGATTCCGTATTTTATATCAAGTCACCCTGGTTGTCATAACGAAGATATGGCTGAGCTGGCTGTTTTGACAAAGAAATTTGATTTTAAGCTTGAGCAGGTGCAAGATTTTACACCAACACCCATGACTTTAGCCACCGAAATCTATTATTCAGGTTATCACCCCTATACCTTAGAGCCCACTTTTACGGCCAAGAGTAAAGAGGAAAAATTAGATCAACGTAAATTCTTTTTTTGGTATAAACAAGAATTTAAAGGGCCAATAATTAGGGATTTACAACGAATGAAACGACCTGATTTGCAAAGTAAATTATTTGGTAGATAAGATTTTTATTTATTT
>JAGNPC010000252.1 GCA_017989795.1 Paludibacter sp.
CAAACAAAACAAATCAAAAACCAACATAAAACACACAAATACAACACCTTAACAAACAACATCAAACTATATATATATCACAACAATCCAACAGTAAATAAGATTAAATTAAGTATATTGATTTACAATTGCAGAAAAGCAATTGTATTTATTATTACAAAATAATGGAATTTGTAGTAAAGTTCTACAAGCTAGAACTAAAGAAATGTAATATCACAACTTCGAAAGAGCTAAAAACGAGATAACCTAACAAGAACATTAAATATTAATTAACCTAGAAAAGCTTCATTTTTAACTTTAGGAACCTAAAAACCTCACTCAAATAACTGTTAAATGTAATAGTAACTATGAATAAATTAGCTCGATATTCTACACCAGAATACACAGTACAAGTATGCAAATTAAGCAGTTGATAAAAAAACACAAAAAAAAGGCTGAACGAATGAACGAACAGCCCCTTATAAATCCTAAGATTTAATTTTTTAGTTTACTGGACTAATTGCTTCTGAAGGACAAACATCAGCGCAAGTACCACAATCGGTACAAACGTCTGCGTCGATAACATAGATATCACCTTCTGAAATTGCGTCTACAGGACACTCGCTGATACAAGATCCGCAAGCAATACAATCTTCTGAAATTACGTAAGCCATTTTGTTTAATGTTTTTGTTAGTACTAATTAGCAATGCAAAAATAAGCTATTTTATTATGCTATAAAAGAGTTTTGAACAAAAAATCAGCAAGAAAGTGTTAAATCACAAATCTCGATAATGCTATTAAACTTTAAACCTTTGAAAAACAACGACATCCACATATCTATCATTAATACGAATCCATTGCTTCAACACTGTATTTTTTTCATATTTTTCATTTATAAACATCGAAATACTTGCTGCATTGGTTTCAGCGATGTGGCAATATAGCTGATTTAATGCCAAATAATCGAAAACATAGCCTTCTACCAAACGTAATGCCGCCCTTGCTAAGCCCTGTCCCTGAAAATCGACATGAACATATAAGCCAAATGCAATTTTACTATTATGCATATCCAAATCGAACAAATCAACAGTTCCGACTACATGCGAGGTCTGTTTATCTGTTATCATTAGTCGCAGCTGACACGACTCATATATATTCTTATCGCACTGCGAAATATACTCCCGCAGAGCAAAACGCGAATAAGGCTGACGGGTATTACCAACATCCCATAACATAACATCATTCTCCCACTTGTACAACAATTCTAAATCGTCGGGTTCTACAGCGCGTAATTTTATACGGTTATCTTCAAGCATCATATATTATTTTTAAAAATAAGATGCAAATATAGGTAATCGTCACCTACAAAACAACACGGCACACTATTTGTTTGATAGATAGTTACAAACTACAAAAAGTATTATTTATGAAAACAAGTATCCAAATTACGACCATCGTTTTGGGCAGTATACTTTCGAGTTGTAGCATCGCCAAAACGACCACTGAAACCATTAACACAGTAAAACAAAA
Source organism: Paludibacter sp. (assembly GCA_017989795.1). Lineage (GTDB taxonomy): Bacteria > Bacteroidota > Bacteroidia > Bacteroidales > Paludibacteraceae > Paludibacter. The sequence goes on from JAGNPC010000252.1 coordinate 1,511, forward strand.
AATTGAAAGCAAAAATTTCAATATCAAAATGGACAGAGCCATTCCATTGCGCATGCGTACCGTTAACTTAACATCATCGTACACACTCAAAATTGTTGGCGATTCCGCTTTTGCACACCTGCCCTATTACGGAGTTGCCCAATCGGCACCTTACGGCTCGTCGGATGGCGGTATAAAGTTTGCCGAACCAATGACAGACTTTAACTACAGCAAAAATTTAAAGAAACAGAATCACAATATTACATTCAAAGTAAAAACAGGCTCAAGTAATTATCAAGTAAGGCTCGAAATTTTTGAGAACGGTAGCACTACGGCAAACATTAGCTCTTACGAACGTGACGCCATAACATTTTACGGCGATATACAACTAGATAAATAACAGATTAGATACATGATAAATGAGGAATTAGGACTACAAAAACTACTTCCTCTTTTTTTTTAACCCAATTAAAGAAATTTTTCTATATTTATCAAGGTTATTAGCAGTTAAAATAGTAATTTTGCACCCGCTTAGAATTTTCGAAAATTATTATATATTATGGCAGAAAAAAAATTGAATTTACTGGCTGATTTCCCAGCTGTTAGCACACAACAGTGGATGGATAAAATCACCGCTGACCTCAAAGGAGCTGATTATGACAAAAAGCTCGTATGGAAAACCAACGAAGGCTTTAACGTAAAGCCTTTTTATCGTGCTGAAGACATTGCAAACTTCAAAACAACCGATGTAGTTCCTGGAAAATTTCCGTTTGTGCGTGGAACAAAGGCAAACAACGAATGGTTTGTTCGTCAAGACATTGAAGTAGCAGATGTAAAACAAGCTAACGCTAAGGCTTTAGATGTACTTTGCAAAGGCTGTACCTCGCTTGGATTTATTCTGAATAAGCAAGATGTAACGGACGCTGCAATTGCAGAATTACTTCAAAACATTGAGCCTACGGCAATTGAACTAAACTTCATTGTTTGCGCTAGCAAATCAGCCGACCTTGCATTTATTCTGACTGATCTTTTTAAATCGAAAAACTACGATTTAAGCCAACTTAAAGGCTCTATTCACGTTGATCCAATTCACCGCATGCTAACAGTAGGCAAAGACTTAACTGCCGAAGAAATTAGCATGGCATGTAAACATGCTGTTTTAGCAGCCAAAGAATTGCCACATTTCCGCGTTATCAATGTGGATGCTATCGACTTAAGCAACGCAGGCGCATTTAATGCTCAGGAACTTGGTTATGCATTGGCTTGGGGTAATCAATACCTTTCAATGCTAATTGAAGCGGGTATTGAACCATCTATCGCAGCTAAAAAAATCAAATTTAACTTCGGTGTTGGTGGCAACTACTTTATGGAAATTGCCAAATTCCGCGCTGCAAAATTACTTTGGGCAAATATCGTTGAAGCTTACAAACCAGCATGCTTGAAAGACAACTGTTCACATACTATTGAAGGTATTTGCGCATGTGCTGCAAAAATGTACATCCACGCCGAAACATCGACCTACAACAAAACAATTTTTGATGCGAACGTAAATATGCTTCGTACTCAAACTGAAGCTATGAGTGCAACACTTGGTGGTGTAAACTCACTTACAGTATTGCCTTACGATGTGACATTTAAAAAAGCCGACGATTTTTCGGAGCGTATTGCTCGCAACCAACAATTATTGTTGAAAGAAGAATCGCACTTAGACAAAGTAGCCGATCCAGCCGCAGGGTCTTATTATATCGAAACTCTTACAAACGAACTTGCAACCAAAGCTTGGAGCATTTTCCTTGCGACCGAAGAAGAGGGTGGTTTCTTAGCTGCTGTTAAAGCAGGTTCAGTTCAAACTGCCATCAACAATACTGCTATTGCTCGTATGAAAAACGTATCTAGCCGTCGCGAAGTACTTTTAGGAACTAACCAATTCCCTAATTTCAACGAAGTAGGTAATACCAAAGTTGAAACAGTTAAAACTCCTATCGATTGCAACTGTGGTCACGATAAAGTACCTGCATTAAACATCCAACGTTTATCAGCTGAGTTCGAGACCTTACGCTTTGCTACCGAAGCCGCTGCTAAACGCCCAAAAGCATTTATGCTTACCATTGGTAACTTAAATATGCGTTTAGCACGTGCTCAGTTTACTTGCAACTTCTTTGCTTGTGCTGGTTATGATGTGGTTGATAATCTTGGTTTCAAAACAATTGACGAAGGTGTAGCTGCTGCGCTAGAAGCTGGAGCTGATATTATCGCCTTGTGTTCGAGCGACGATGAATATACCGAATTTGCTCCTGCTGCTTACGAAGCTTCAAAAGGCAAAGCTATTTTGGTAGTTGCTGGAGCTCCTGCTAACATGGACGAACTGAAGGCACAAGGTATTGAGCATTTTGTAAATGTAAAATCGAATGTGTTGGATACACTTAAAACGTTCAACTCGAAGCTCGGCATCAACTAAGTTTATCGCAAAATGCGATAAGCTTTAAATATTGGTATTATGGAACTTCAAC
>JAGNPC010000253.1 GCA_017989795.1 Paludibacter sp.
GCTATTTTTGCAGGGCCACATCCAATTGGCTGATAATGAAATACTGGTTAAGCCTTCTGTTAATGGAGCCCAAACCAAGTTAGTAAGTGCTTCAGCAATAGCTAATACCGAGCCTGCTTCTGGGTTTACCAAAGCAGCTAATGGTGCATGACCAATAGAAGTTGCTATACCCGCTTTTCCTTGGTAATCCAGGGCTACAGCTCCCAAGTTATTTAATGGTAATTGTAATTCTCCAGCACATTGTTGAGTGGCTACTTTTCCTGTTACAGAGCGGTCAACTTTATTGGTCAACCAATCTTTACACGCAACGGCTTCAATACGCAATACATTGGTAATATATTCTTCAATTTTGCTATCAGAAACACTAACTTCTTCAAATGTTTCGTTAAGGGTATTGTCTGTTATTACCATACGAGGAGGGTTTCCAATCATGTAATCCAAACGCAAATCAATGGGTTTTTCGCCATTTGCTTGTTCAAATACAAATTGCATATCGCCTGTAGTTTCGCCTACCACGTACATCGGAGCACGTTCTCTGTCAGCAATTTTTTGCACTAGGTCAATGTCTTTTTCGTCCATTAGCATCCCCATGCGTTCTTGGCTTTCGTTTCCAATAATTTCTTTGGCAGATAGGGTAGAGTCTCCTATGGGTAATTTGCTCATATCAATTTTTCCACCACTACTTTCTACTAATTCTGACAAGCAGTTTAGGTGTCCGCCTGCACCGTGGTCGTGAATAGAAACAATAGGATTGCGGTCGCTTTCTGCTAAGGTACGGATAACGTTGGCTGCACGTTTTTGCATTTCTGGGTTGGCACGTTGCACAGCATTTAGTTCAATGGCATTGTCGTATTGACCTGTATCAACAGATGATACAGCACCACCACCCATACCAATGCGGTAATTGTCGCCGCCCATCACTACTACTTTATCGCCAACTTTTGCTTCGCCTTTTAGAGCATCACGCATGGTACCAAAACCAACACCACCTGCCAACATGATTACTTTATCAAAACCATATTTTTTGTTGTTTTCTTCGTGCTCGAACGTTAAAACTGAACCACAAATAAGCGGTTGTCCAAATTTATTTCCAAAATCAGATGCACCGTTCGATGCTTTGATTAATATTTGTTCGGGTGTTTGGTATAACCAGTTGCGTTCTTTTATATTTTCTTCCCACGAACGATTTGATTCGATGCGAGGATACGATGTCATATATACAGCTGTTCCAGCTATGGGCAAACTAGCTTTTCCTCCGCCCAAGCGGTCGCGAATTTCTCCTCCTGTGCCAGTAGCAGCACCATTAAAGGGTTCAACCGTAGTTGGAAAGTTGTGTGTTTCTGCTTTTAACGATAATACAGATTTAATTTCTTTGGTTGTGAATGAATCTGGTTTATCGCCACTTTTAGGGGCAAATTGTTCTATCACAGGACCTTCGTTAAATGCTACATTGTCTTTGTAAGCAGATACTAATTTGTTTGGGTTGTATTCAGATGTTTTTTTGATTAATTTAAACAGAGAAAGTTCTTTTTCTTCTCCGTCAATAACAAATTTGCCGTTGAAAATTTTATGGCGACAGTGTTCTGAATTTACTTGCGAAAAACCAAAAACTTCGCTATCGGTTAGTTTTCTACCTATTGTTTGGCTAATGTTATTGAGGTAATTAATTTCGTCATCGTTTAATGCCAAACCTTCTTGTTGGTTGTAAGCAGCAATATCATCAATAAAAACAATGGGTTCTGGTTGTTTGATGACATCAAAAATCTCTTGAGTAAGTTTGTCGTATTTGCGTTGCAACATTGGGTCAAAATCGCCTGTAGTACCAGCAGGATAAAACTCTTCGATACGAACAATGCCATCGATGCCCATATTTTGGGTTATTTCCACCGCATTTGTACTCCATGGCGTAATCATTTCGCGTCTTGGTCCAACAAAATTTCCAGTGATGGAACTGTTATCCAATATGTTAGCATTTCCAAATAACCAAACTAACTTGTTATTGTCTTCTTTGCTTAATTCTTTTGTGTATTGAACAGCAAGTATATTTTTTTCAGGGGTTTCAAAAAATTGAATCATGCGGTTTTTATAGCGTTTATGTTTATGATTGAATAAGTTGGATTAATTGAGTAGCGTGTTCTTTTGTATTTACTGCCTTACCTTCGATTATATGTGTGATAATGCCTTGTTCGTCGATGATAAAAGTGGTACGTACTGTGCCCATATATTTTTTCCCGTACATCGATTTTTCTGCCCATACCCCAAAAGTTTCAACCAAGGTTTTATCGGTGTCAGCAATTAACGGAAATGGTAAATCAAATTTTTGAATAAACTTTTGATGAGAAGTTTCGCTATCAATACTTACACCAATTACCACATAGCCAAGGTTTTTTAAGTCAGAATAATTGTCGCGTAGGCTACATGCTTGAGCAGTACAACCCGAGGTATTATCTTTTGGATAAAAATATAAAATAACTTTTTTCCCTTGATAGTCTGATAGTTGAATAAGATTACCGTTTTCGTCTTTTCCCAATGTATTTGGGGCTTTATTTCCAACTTTTACTGCCATATTTGTATTATTTTGAGGCACAAAGGTACAAAAACTTTCTATAATATTTGTCGAAACATAAAAAAACACTACCTTTGTCCCGCTAAAAATTTTTATTAACAATTTAAACAGAGAATGTATGAATCATTACGAAGCCGTTTTCATTTTGACTCCCGTTTTGTCTGATGTTCAGATGAAGGAAGCGGTTGAAAAGTTCAAGTCTCTTCTCGAACAAGAAGGAGCTGAGATTGTGAACGTAGAAAATTGGGGATTACGCAAGTTAGCGTATCCAATCCAAAAAAAATCAACTGGTTTTTATAACCTGATTGAGTTTAATGCTGAGTCTCCTATTGTGGACAAGTTGGAAATTCAATTCCGTCGCGACGAGCGTGTTATCCGTTTTTTAACACTAAAAATGGAAAAATATGCTGTTGAGTATGCTGAGAAAAGAAGAAAATTAAAATCAACTAAAGAAGTAAAGGAGAACTAAACCATGGCACAAAATTCATCAGAAATTAGATATTTAACACCTCCATCAGTTGACAATAAAAAGAAAAAATATTGTCGTTTCAAAAAAAGTGGTATCCGTTATATCGACTACAAAGATCCTGAGTTTTTGAAAAAGTTTTTAAACGAGCAAGGTAAAATTTTACCTCGCAGACTTACCGGTACTTCGTTGAAGTTTCAACGCCAAGTTGCTCAAGCTGTAAAAAGAGCACGTCATTTGGCTTTGCTTCCATATGTAACCGATATGATGAAATAATAAATCAAAGGAGGAAAAAAACAATGGAAATTATATTAAAAGAAAACGTAATAAATTTAGGATTTAAAGATGATATCGTAACTGTAAAAGATGGTTATGGTCGCAACTTCCTTATTCCTACTGGTAAAGCTGTTTTAGCTACATCGTCTGCAAAAAAAGTATTGGCAGAAAATTTGAAACAAAGAGCTCATAAATTAGCTCAATTAAAACAACAAGCTGATGAAATAGCTGCTCAATTAGAAGGTTTGACCTTAACTATTGGCGTAAAAGCTAGTTCAACAGGTAAAATCTTTGGTTCGGTTACTACTATTCAAGTAGCTGAGGCTTTAGAAGCTAAAGGTATTGTTGTTGACAAACGTATCATTGTACTTAAAGATGCTATTAAAGAAGTAGGTACTTATAAAGCTACATTAAAATTACACAAAGAAGTTACTTCAGAAATCAGTTTAGAGGTTATTGCTGAGTAAGTATTTGTTGTGTTATTATAGAAAATCCGAACTAGCTAGTTCGGATTTTTTTTTGTACTTTTGTTTTGCTATGTGTAGGTGGTATTATTTTTTATTCGATTTACAATACTTGAACATACACGTTATGTTATTTTCTTAATCTTATTTTTATGCTGAATGGTTCATTAGACTTGTTTTTTGTGTTGTTTTCCTACCTATTTCCGTTGATAATGACTGTGATGTT
>JAGNPC010000254.1 GCA_017989795.1 Paludibacter sp.
GTAGCTAACGTTGCAGTATTAGCCTTTAGACTCAACTCTTTGTTAATTTTAGAAGAACTCCATGTTTTCGTTGTTAAGATTGCATTATCATCTAACTCAACACCACTTCCTCCAGTGCTTCCTCCACTCGCGCTTCCACTAGTTCCTGCATATAAAGCGTAAGGGACACTTAACAATTCACTTTCACCAACCACGCTATAATCGCTTCCGCCTGTAGGATCAGTTTCAGTTTTAATATAATGAGATCCATTTGACCAATCTATACCGGCAAAAGTTCCTGTTAACACAACTCCATTACCTATTACCAAACTTACAAGTCCATTATCGTTGGTAATTGCGGTATGCATTTCAACATAAACAGGAGTTTTATTCTGCAAAATACTTATGATCATGCTAACCTTTTTGTTCGTAACCAGAACTTTGTTATTATTTCTAATAACAGCTTGATAACTCATTTTTTGAGGTGCTTGAGCAAATACACTTGCAATGACTACTAGATATATTATACAGGCGTAAAATCTTTTCATACAATTAACTTTGAACAATTTCATTATTTTAATATTTCACGTTGCAGTGTTGAATGTTTTTCCGCAATGCGCTTTAATATTTACTTTTTTTTCAGACAAATTCACTTTTTTAGTTTATAAAAAACAGAACTCTAACTATCATTTTTTGATAAAGTTTAACTTACCATTTATCAATAGACTAATCTAAAGATTAAAAATTTCCGAATGGTTTGATATAATTTCGGGGTTAGATATTGAAACTTGCAATTAACAGCTTTAAATCTACTCTTTGACTAAGGGTTGTTTGAAGTTGTTGCTATCATTAATTAGGATAGCTTATTAGGAGAACTATTGCTTCATTATTAGTTATTTTGAATAATTTTAAACACTTTTGTTTTTCTTGGCATCGATTCATTCCGCTGTTGTACCACCTTAAGAGTATATGTCGACGAAATATACCCTACCATCGATATCACCGTTTTTTTCTTCTCCACGCTTCCGGTCTTCAATAGTTTACCTACAGCATCGTAAAGCGTATACTCAATCTTTTCATCAATATAATTTTCGACATGCAATGTTAGAAAATCAACCACAGGATTAGGATATGCAGAGCAGGTCAATGTCAAGTCTAATGCATCTTGTGGATCCGTTTCAACAGTTATTTCGTAAGGTTGCTGCACACCTTGTGCAACAGAATAGTTTCCGTCAAAATTAGTAGTATAAGCTATTTGTCCAACAGTATAATCTACAAAACCACCGCTCCCTGCAGCTCTACCACCAGAAGTAGTAATTGCTTCTTGTGCATGCAAACCGATGAATCCAAAACTTAAAACAAGTAAAACACTTACTTTCATTATTATATTTAACATTTATACTCTTATCATTTAGTAACTTTCGTTACATGTACAAAAAAAAGTTGCATCATTCAACAAAAATATCCTATCCACAGTATTTAGGTCCTGTCTTTTATTCTTTGAAACTAACCGGCTTAAATTTAGTATTTAAAACCATTTTTTCATTCCAATTTCAGGTAGACTTCCATCCTATCATTTTTCAAGAAAACAGTTAATTATATGTTTCTAAGCCTTTTCAAATCATTAGTTTAACCCTCATTTTTTTAACGATAGAACAAAGATAATAATAATGTTCAATGTCTCAAAATCAGACCTGTAGCACATTAAAGCACATCATGCGTAATTATTACTACACACCTAAATTATGTTCCGCCCTTATTTATCTTTAACAAATTTATTGCATTTTAATTACATAATCCGTATGAATTATGTAATATGCTTAGTGTCTAAATACTTGACCCTATATATTATATAAATAAATATTTTAAATCTACAAATGATTAAACATTTAAGAAACCCTCATCAACGTCATTAATTAGCTATATTTCCCAGCTTAAGGTATTCAGATTTATAAATTCGATTAATCGTCACATAAAACTATTTTATCGTTTTATTGTCGTAACTAAGTAAAATATTGAGCTTTATCCTTATTGATACAATAAATCGGTTGTTATTTATAAATAGATAATATTTATTTTCATTTTCACTACTTCGGCTAGTATTGAGGCAGACTACCAAACTGCATTAATATTTATCGTGTAGCAATTCTAACGTAGTAATTCAAACTACATTAGCTAAATATAATCTCATTTTAGAACTGAATATATACAGTATTTTTATTGTATTTACACGTAAAAATATATGTTAAATGTTTCACTGGCAAAAGTTCAGCCTCTGCATTTAACCAAATACTGAAATAAAGCTGCACTTATCCTAATTCAGTCGCCACAATATTGAAATTTCAGTTCTAACAAAGCTTGTAGTTGTCACCATAACAAATAAAAAAGTCTCAAACGAATTTGAGACTTTTAAAAATAGATAGTATTTATTCTACAACTTATTTCATGAACATAGCACTGATTGTCGCAATTCAATAGATACAAAAAAAGCCCCGAATAAAAAATTCGAGGCTTTTTGAATAGAATAAATTTAGATTACTTTTTTGCAGCATCTTTGCAACATGCTTTTTTGTCTTCGGCTTTTTTAGCACCTTCTTTGCAACATGCTTTTTTGTCTTTAGCTTCGCCTTTGCAGCAAGCTTTAGTTTCTGTTTTTGCTTTTGCTTTTGCAGGAGTAGTTTGAGCAGATACAGAAGCAAATGATACGAAAATCGCAACCAGCGATAGAACAAGGACTTTTTTCATTTTTGTTTAATTTTAAAAATTTGTTTGAAACGTTTGATAATTTTAAAAATTGAATAGCAAACATGTTGTATAATATTACCACCCGTATCATGAACGAGTAGCTCAAAGGATTTGTTTATTCTGTAAAACTTAAAAAAATGTAATTCCCCTTAAGCAAAACAGTTTTCGTTCTTATCCTTAATTTGCTATGTAAAGATAGATTGTTTTCCAATATTCAATATACAATTCAAAGAAATTTGATTTTTTTTAATGGTTTACTCATTCAATTGAAGATTTTTTTAGATTATGGTCGTCAGATTCTTTATGTTCTTGGAGCGAACATAATAATCATAATACCTAAAAGAGCTATAGCACCACCAATAAGATCATATCTGTCCGGAACGATTCCATTTACCTTCCATCCCCAAAGAATAGCCATTGCAATAAATATTCCATCTTTGCCTCGCGTAGCCAAAACCAAATAAGACAGCCCCCTCCTATTTCGAAAAGACCGGCCAGAATAAATATGCCTACTGATACTATTATTCTCATAGAATGATTCAGTATTAATTTATAACCTACCCTCGTGATTCGCTAACAACTCATTTCGCCGGCATTTTTCTTTGCCGAAAGCAAATTGTAAGCTCCTTTTATAATAAGTTTTGCATCTCTGTAGTTGAATCCTTCCGGCAATACAATTTCGGTAAACCCATCGGCTTCAACTCCCTTCTGAATTTGAATCATCCGATATTCAGTCATATTTTTTCCGTTTTCTACTTTATTTTTATCATGTACAAAAATATAGTCTTTATCATCAAAGCTAACAATAGATTCGGAAGGTACTGAACTTACCTGATTGCTTTTTGCTTGTATAACAGCATTTACATACATTCCCGGCAGCATGTTTTTACAGTGACCCACTACGTTTGCATACACTTTGTACGTTTTATCGTTATTTATCGACTTACTGGTTTGGTAAACAACTGCATCGTGTTGTTCGATCTCATTATTGATGTAAAAACGAATTTTTTCACCATTTGCAACCTTATCAGCATCTTTTTCGAACAAGGTAAGTTCAAGAAATAGTTTATCGCTGTTTACAATTTCGAACAATACATCTGACGAAGATACCGATTTCCCAATGCTCACATTTACCACCTTTACATAACCCGAGATAGGCGATACCAATGTTACCGAACGACTAATTTTATCTTCGGTAAGCCTTGCCGGCTTAATCCCGATTAATTCAAGTTTTTGTTTGAATGCACTTACCAATGATTTC
>JAGNPC010000255.1 GCA_017989795.1 Paludibacter sp.
ACTTGATACCAATAACAAAGCGATAGCATTCCTACAGGCTGTGATGGAACAACAAATCGACCTCATGGTACATTGGATGCGTGTAGGCTTTATACATGGCGTTATGAACACCGACAACATGAGTATTTGTGGCGAAACCATCGACTATGGCCCTTGTGCGTTTATGAACGCCTTTAAGCCCGAAACCGTTTTTAGCTCCATTGATACCGGTGGTCGATACGCTTATGGAAACCAACCCAATATAGCCCTGTGGAACTTAAGCCGACTTGCCGAAAGCCTGCTCGCGCTTATCCACCCGCAAACCGACATAGCCATTGAACTAGCCTCTGAGCTTATCCAAACTAGTTGGGAGCAGTTCGAAACCAAGTACCAACAAATGCAAGTTGCCAAAATTGGATTCTCGCAACTCACACCTAGCACACTGCAACTTGCAACCGACCTGCAACGTTGGATGTACACCCATCAGGCCGACTATACCAACTCCTTTGTTAAGCTTATGCACCCACAGCTCATAACCGACGAATTATATAACCATCCCGATTTCACACAATGGCAAAAGGCATGGCAAGACCAACTGGTGGTACAGAACCAAAGCCAAGTGCAAGCCCAAGAGCTTATGCAAAGTCAGAATCCGCTCTACATTCCTCGCAACCAACATGTAGAGGCCTTACTCACACAAATAAGCACAACCGGGATCTTAGAGCCTTTGCACAACTATCTCAATCAGATAACTCAACCATATAATGCCCAACAACCTAATAGTGCATGGATGCAAAGTCCATCACCAGCTCACGACAGCCAATACAAAACCTACTGCGGCACCTAATTCCATGATAGCAGTATATCTGGCACATTATATTTTTTAAATTTTTATCACACTTAATTAGTGATATTAAAATAATATATAATTGATGTTCGATATGTAAGATATTATTGTACATTTGCATTATTAATATGATTTACAAACACACACCGAATTATAAATTTGAATTTTAAATAATATTTATTTTTATGAAAAAACAAATTTTCATGTTGTCAATGTTGCTGTTTTCACTTTTCAGCGCAGCTCAAATTCACAATCCAGTAAAATGGAGTTTTAGTACAACAAACATTAGTGATACCGAAACAGAGTTAGTAATTACAGCAAACATTGAAAAAGGCTGGCATCTTTATTCGCAGTTTTTGGCCGACAATGGCCCAGTCCCTACTACATTCAAGTTCGATAAGTCGGTCGATTTCACCCTGATTGGCAAGGTAAAGGAAACATCGCCAATAATAAAAAAGTTTGACAAATCATTTGACATGGAAGTGGCTTATTTTGCAAAAAAAGCTCTTTTCATTCAAAAAATAAAACTCAACAAACCAGAAACAGTTGTAAAAGGAACAATTGAATTTATGGTTTGCGATGATGAACAGTGCTTGCCTCCTACCGAGGTTCCATTTTCTATTGATGTAAAAAACAACAAAGTTGTAGCAACGGGAACCGCAACGGGAAATACTCCAGTTGACTCACAAGAAACCGCCGAAGCACCTGTAGCAACTGTTGTTAAAGCAGATAACACACAACAAACTGCCGTTGAAAATACAGAATCCGAAGGCAGCATGTCGTTATGGGCTATATTTTTAGCTGGGTTTATTGGCGGTTTGGCAGCGTTTTTCATGCCCTGCATATTCCCAATGGTACCTTTTACGGTGAGTTTTTTCACCAAATCGGCTGGCAAAGGCAAAGGAGTATGGAAAGCCCTGATTTATGCCATTTCCATTATTGTTATTTATGTAGCCATTGGTTTGCTAGTTAGCATTATTTTTGGTGCCGATGCATTAAATAGTCTATCTACCAATGGCATCTTTAATTTCTTCTTTTTCTTATTGCTAGTAGTTTTTGCAGCATCGTTTTTGGGTGCTTTCGAAATAGCTTTACCCTCAAAATGGGTAAATAAAGCTGACGAAAAATCGGACAAAAGCGGTCTTTTGGGCATATTCTTTATGGCTGCTACCTTGGCATTGGTGTCGTTTTCATGTACGGGCCCTATTATCGGGACACTATTGGTGCAGGCTGCCTCTATGGGCGAATACCTCGGGCCAGCCATCGGCATGTTTGGTTTTGCATTGGCACTTTCCATTCCATTTACCTTATTTGCTTTGTTTCCAGCTTGGTTAAAATCAATGCCTAAGTCGGGCGGATGGCTTAATAGCATCAAAGTAGTACTTGGATTCTTGGAACTTGCATTGGCGTTGAAATTTCTTTCCAATGTTGATTTAGCATACCATTGGAACTGGTTCGATCGCGAAGTATTCCTTGTATTGTGGATAGTGATATTCGGCATGTTAGGCTTTTACCTGCTCGGAAAACTACGTATGCCTAATGATAGTGAAGTGAAAACCATATCTACAACCCGCTTATTTTTATCGATTATTGTTCTTTCGTTTACCATATATATGATACCAGGCTTGTGGGGAGCGCCTTTGCGATCAATTGCAGCCTTTTTGCCTCCGCAACAATCGCAAGATTTCGATTTATACACCAGCTCTTTGAGTGGCGGAAACAAACCGACAAGTACGCATGCGCCACGCAAACACAGCGATAAGTTTCATGCACCTTACAATATCGACGCATTTTTTGATTACGAAGAAGGTATGGCTTATGCCAAACAGATGAATAAACCTGTGATGATTGACTTCACTGGGCATGCCTGCGTAAATTGCAGGAAAATGGAAGCTGATGTATGGTCGACAAAAGACGTGTTGGGCATTTTGCAAAATGAATTTGTATTAATACAATTATATGTTGATGATAAAACTGAATTGCCTGCCGAAGAGCAATATATTTCTACATTTAGCGGAAAAAAAATCAAAACCATTGGCAACAAATGGAGCGATTTTCAGGCCACAAAATACAATACGAACTCACAACCCTATTATGTTTTGCTGTCGCCAGAAGGTACGCAACTTGTGAAGCCAGAAGGAGCAAACTACAATGCACAAGCTTTTGCAGCATATCTTCGGAGCGGAATAGATGCACTAAAGGCGATAAATTAAGTACTGTAAACACCAAGAACAAAGAGCTAACGACAAACATCAGTTAGCTCTTTGTGTGTTTTGATAATTATTTGCCTTTTAATTGCATTATTTTCAGTTTAAACAAATAACTTTGCATCCAAATTTTCAATCACGATATACTTGACATCAAACAATGATAACTGTAAAAAATATTCATAAAAGTTTTGATACGCTTGAGGTCCTCAAAGGCGTTGATTTAGAAATACAAAAAGGTGAAATTGTATCGATAGTAGGGCCTAGTGGTGCTGGCAAAACAACCTTATTGCAGCTTATCGGCACGCTCGACAAGCCTAATAGTGGGCAGATTTTAATTAACAATACCGACTTTTCGAAACTATCAGAAAAACAATTAGCCGCTTTCCGAAACCAACACATTGGATTTATATTTCAGTTTCACCAGCTTTTACCTGAATTTACAGCCCTCGAAAACGTAATGATACCGGCGCTTATTGCCCGTACCGACACAAAAAAAGCTCGTAAGCGTGCTCACGAGCTTTTAGATTATTTGGGGTTGAGCCAACGGTTAGAACATAAGCCATCCGAAATGTCGGGAGGCGAAAAACAACGCGTAGCCGTAGCACGTGCACTTATCAACCAGCCTGCTCTTATTTTGGCCGATGAGCCATCGGGTAGTTTGGATAGCAAAAACAAAGAGGAGCTTCATAAACTCCTGTTTGAACTTCGCGATAAGTTTGAACTCACTATTGTGATTGTAACGCACGACAAAGAACTGGCCTTGCTCTCCGATAGGGTTATTGAAATGAAAGATGGCAATATAGTGGCACCCGTTTTAACGGCTTAAATTATTTAATTTCAGCTGTTCTTCAACAATTGCATCGAGCACAGCCACCGCAGTCATATTTACAATATCACTTACCGAACTTTCCATATCTAGGATATGGATTGGCTTA
>JAGNPC010000256.1 GCA_017989795.1 Paludibacter sp.
GCTAGCACATTTACGAAGAAGTTTTGTTGAATTTTAGGCTTCCAAAAGCACTACAAGCTGTGATTACTGGCGCCGCACTTTCGGTAGCAGGGCTCATGATGCAAACGCTCTTTCGCAATGCTTTAGCAGAGCCCTATATTTTAGGCGTCAGCTCGGGGGCAAGTTTGGGTGTAGCCTTGGTTACCATGGCATCTGGGTTTTTACCTGCTTTTCTAATGAATTCAGGTTGGGCTACTATAATAGCTGCGATTATTGGAGGCGCCTTTGTATTGCTTTTGGTATTGGGTGTGTCGTTTCGCATTCAAAGTGCAGTTTCGCTGCTTATTGTAGGTATCATGTTCGGAACCATAGCTGGAGCTGTAGTGAATGTGCTGCAAAATTTCAGCGACCCCGATGCTGTTAAACTCTTTGTGATGTGGACATTTGGTAGTCTGAGTGCTGTTACATGGACGTATATGCAGGTGCTTTATCCAGTAATAATTGTCGGTTTAGTTATTGCCATGTTGCTTCACAAGCGGCTTGATGTGCTGTTGCTGGGCGATAATTACGCACGTGGATTAGGTATATCAGTAATTCAAACACGATTTTTAATTATACTTGCTACAGGGCTTTTGGCCGGCGGAATCACTGCATTTACAGGCCCAATTGCATTTGTGGGTGTGGCTATTCCACACATCGCGCGCGGACTTTTTAAAACATCGGTTCACCGCATATTAATCCCTGCTACCATATTGTGTGGTGCGGTATTGTTATTGGCTTGCGATATCATTTCGCAACTCCCTACTTACACGCTTCCTATCAATACCATAAGTTCGCTTTTTGGAGCACCCATTATACTTTGGATTATTTTAAAGAAAAAATGAGTTCAATATTAAATATTCACAATTTGACAATAGGTTATTCAAAAAGGAAGAATAATACCATTGTGCAAACTGCTCTCAATTTGGAATTGAAGGCAGGGGAAATGGTGTGTCTTATTGGACAAAATGGCTGTGGTAAATCTACTTTACTACGTACATTGGCGGGCTTGCAAAAACCGCTTTCGGGAAAGGTTTTGGTGAAAAATAAGGAGTTGAGCCGTATTAAAATTCATGAGAAGGCCAAACTACTTGCACTTGTATTGACAGATAGGGTTGAAATAGAAAGTGCAACTGTTACCGATATTGTTCGTATGGGCCGTCAGCCCTATTGTAACTGGTGGGGAAATCTATCGGCTGATGACACACAAATGGTGACTGAAGCTATTGCAATGGTTCATCTGGAGCATAAAGCCGAGTGTTATTTAAATGAATTGTCGGATGGTGAGCGTCAGCGTGTGATGATTGCCAAGGCATTGGCACAAGATACACCGCTGATTTTACTCGACGAACCTACTGCTCATCTCGACCTCCCGAACCGTGTTGAGATTATGCTTTTGCTCCATAAATTAGCGCATCAAACAGGCAAATCCGTCATTATATCCACACACGAACTGGATATAGCACTACAAGCGGCAGATCGTATTTGGCTCATGACTACCACGGGAGTTGAAAGTGGCGTGCCCGAAGACTTGGTGCTTCAAGGGCATTTTCACGATGCTTTTCAGAGCAAAGCCTACTATTTTAACTCCGCCAACGGCAATTTTTCGATGAACTACCCTATGACCCGCAAAGTGTGGGTTGAGGGCGATAAAACACGTATGTACTGGACTTTGCGCGCCCTAGCACGTGCAGGCTACATGGTGGTACAAGGGGCTCAAGTTACAGTTGAAATTTCGACCGATAGCTGGTTTGTCGATAAAAAGGAACTTAAATCGGTAGAGCAATTGTTACAAATGCTTGAATTAAAAGTTTGAATAACAACGAGTTGTTTTTTTAAGCCACAGCCAGCGTAAACACACTTACTTTTACCCCTTCACACTTAGATAGTGCCACGATGGCCGCTTCGAGTGTTGAACCAGTAGTTAACACATCGTCAACAAGCAAAATATGCTTGTTGCAAAACGCAAAATTGTCAATCACTTTAAAAGTTCCTATAGTATTTTCATAACGCTCAAAAACTGATTTGCGGGTTTGAGTACTCGTCTCTTTAGTGCGTACAAGCGATTTTGAATCGACTGGCTTTCCAAAAATATCCGAGATACCATTGCTAATCATCTCACTTTGATTGTAGCCACGCTTTAGCAGTTTTTTAGGGTGCAGTGGCAAAGGTACAATGTAATCAATATCATTTAGAACGGCATCGTTTAGCAAATCGGCCGCGGCATATTTACCCATAAGTCTGCCTATTTCTTTATTGTTTCGGTACTTTAGTTCGTGTAGTAATTTTTGAAAGGGAGAACCTTTGGTAAAAAAGAAAAACGAACTGGCGTGCTCAATACTAACTTTTCCCCAAAAACGCCTTTCTACGGGATTGTTTCGTTGTAGGTGATAATTTGTGCGGGGTATATCGTGTAAACATTTTAAGCAAATCTGATCTTCGCTTTTTAGTAGGTTTTCGGCGCAAATTAAACAAATATTGGGATATAAAATGCCCACCAAATGAGATAAAAAGTTTTTCATAAAAATGGCCTTCCTTTTTTGCGTATTTTTAATTGAAAGTAATGATTTTTAGTTTGCTAGGCTATAAGCAGCTGCAAATTTAATTGTTTTTCAGAATAAACAAAATTTTATCCGCATTTTTAAATCCATTTATGTCGGTAATCATTCAGTAATCCTATGTCATTCTGGCAGTTTGTTGGTATTTAGAAATCAATTTATAGTTGGGTATAGTATTTGAATGCACACATCCATTACTATTAATGACATAAAATCCTTTTTTAGGGATTTTTTTTTATTATATTTGCAGATTAATAAAAACACCAAATTGATACATGACTGAGAACGAACAAATTGTTAATAAAATTGTTGAAGGAATACAAGAGCGCAAAGGAAAAGAAGTAGTTGTAGTAAACCTTACCCGCCTAAAAGAATCGCCATGTAATTATTTTGTTATTTGTGAAGGAGACTCCAGCGTACATGTAAATGCCATAGCCATGTCGATTAAAGAGTATGTAAGAGAGCAAATTAATATTAAACCTTACGCTTCCGATGGTTTTGAAAATGCCGAATGGATAGCTTTGGATTATGGACAAATTATCGTTCACGTGTTTCAACGTCATGTTCGTACGTTTTACGACATTGAACACTTATGGTCGGATGGAAAATTACAACGCCTGGCAAATGTTCAATAATTAAATTAAAAAAAAGAAGAATTTTTTATATGGAAAATAAAAAACCAAACCCACTTGCACCGAAAACAGGAAAGCCAAGCGGGAAAGCCCCTAAATTCAACATCTCATGGGTATATGGGATAATTATCGCAGTATTAATTGGGTCGTATTTTATTAACGATACGCCACCTGCCAAAGAGATAGCCTATTCCACTTTTGTACAGTACGTTAAAACAGGAATGGTTGAAAAAATTGATGTTTTTCCAACTCGTAATACCGTTGAAGCGAAAATCAACAAAGAGGCAGTATCGAAAGTATTTGGCAAAAGTGCAGATGTGTATGCCGATGGTCGGTTGATTTCGGTGCGTATACCGAATGTTGATGAGTTTTCGCGCTTTATAAACAAGGCACAAGAGGAAAAGCTTTATACTGGCCTAGTAGAATACAAAGCAAGTCGCGATTACATTGAAATGTTCTTATACAGTGTATTACCCTTTTTATTGCTAATACTGTTTTTTGTATTTATGAATCGTCGAATCTCGGGCCAAATGGGTGGTGGCGGAGGCGGCATTTTCAGTGTAGGTAAATCCAAAGCACAACTTTTTGACAAAGGGAGTACGGAACTGAAAATCACTTTTAAAGATGTAGCCGGATTAGTTGGTGCCAAACAAGAAATTGAAGAGATTGTAGCTTTTCTTAAAAACCCGTCAAAATACACCGAGCTTGGTGGTAAAATACCCAAGGGAGCATTGCTTGTAGGCCCTCCAGGAACTGGTA
>JAGNPC010000032.1 GCA_017989795.1 Paludibacter sp.
GTGCAATGGATGCCCTACGCTGTCCACCCGAAGATTGGAAGATTGAAAACCTATCGGGAGGTGAAAAACGTCGTGTGGCTCTTTGTCGATTATTATTACGCAACCCCGATATTTTATTGCTCGATGAACCTACCAACCACTTGGATGCTGAATCGGTTGAATGGTTGGAGCATTACCTACAACAATATGCTGGTACTGTAATTGCCATTACCCACGACCGTTACTTCCTTGATAATGTATCGGGCTGGATTCTTGAACTCGATCGTGGCGAAGGTATTCCTTGGAAAGGAAACTACACCTCGTGGTTGGAGCAAAAAACTGCTCGTATGGCCCAAGAAGAAAAAACAGCGAGTAAACGCCGCAAAACTTTGGAACGTGAGCTCGACTGGGTACGCATGGCTCCTAAAGCGCGTCACGCCAAAGGAAAAGCACGTTTGGATGCATACGATAAGTTAATTAACGAAGATCAACGCGAGAAAGAAGAGAAATTGGAGCTTTTCATACCGAACGGCCCACGCTTGGGTAACAAAGTAGTAGAGGCTGTAGGCGTTTCTAAAGCTTATGGAGAGAAATTATTATTCGACAATCTTAATTTCATGCTGCCTCCTAACGGCATTGTAGGTATTATTGGCCCTAATGGTGCTGGTAAAACCACCCTTTTCCGCATGATGATGGGACTAGAAACAGCCGATAACGGAACTTTCGACGTTGGGGAAACCGTAAAAATTGGTTACGTCGACCAAAGTCATGCCGACATAGACCCTGACAAATCAGTATACCAAGTTATTTCAGGAGGAACAGAATTTATACGAGTAGGTGGCAAAGAAATCAACGCCCGCGCCTACCTTTCGCGTTTTAACTTTGCCGGTGGCGATCAGGAAAAAATGTGTGGCATACTATCAGGTGGTGAGCGTAACCGCTTGCACTTGGCACTTACGCTTAAATCGGAAGCCAACGTACTGCTACTCGATGAGCCAACCAACGATATCGACGTGAATACCCTTCGTGCACTCGAAGAAGGTCTTGAAGCCTTTGCCGGTTGCGCCGTAGTGATTAGCCACGACCGCTGGTTCCTCGACCGTATTTGTACACACATCATTGCATTCGAAGGCAATTCCGAAGTATTTGTATTCGAAGGCTCGTACTCCGAGTACGAAGAAAACCGCAAACGCCGCCTTGGCGACGAAGGTCCGAAACGTATTCGTTACAAGAAATTGATGGTGTAGGAAATTAAAAATATCCGCCTGATTTAGTAAAAACACATAGCTTCAACTAGTTAAAAACTAAAATGGAGCTATGTGTTATCTATTAAAAATGGTTGGTATGTGTGCCAAGTGCATTAATTGAAAACTATTACGAACCTACGAGGCCACTATCAATTTCTTGTATTACCGTTGGAACAAACAAAAGCAAATTGAAAAATAATTGAGTGAAAATGATTAAACGTATTTATAAATACTTAATTCCTGAAAAACAACGAATTGTTTTTCGTTTATTTGTTTCAAAACTGATTCTGCCGTTCTATTTTGGAGCTACTTACTACTGTAATTGTTGCAATAAGAGTTCTAGAAAATTCAAATCTAAAGGAAATATTAAACGTAAAAATGCCGAATGTCCTTATTGTCATTCCTTAGAAAGGGTACGTTTGTTGGATTATTTTCTGGAAAGAGAATTGAATATATTTAATAGTAAAGGATTGAAAATACTACATTTTGCACCTGAAAAATGTTTATTTGATAAGTTCAATAAGCTCGATGCATATTATTTTGATGGTGATATTAATGCTAACTATGCCAGAAATATTGTTGATATTACTGATATAAAATTTGAAGATAATTATTTTGATTTGATTATTTGCTCGCATGTTTTAGGGCATGTTCCAGATGAACAAAAAGCAATTTTAGAAATGCAAAGAGTATTGAAAACGAATGGAATAGCCTTGGTGCTTACGCTCATTAATGCTCAAAATAATTTAACCTTTGAAGATACAAAAATAGAAACTCCAGCAGCTAAACTTATGATGTATGGGGAGCCAGATTTATGTAGACTGCATGGACAAGATTTTGCCGAGAGATTAAGTTCATGTGGTTTTAAAGTTACCACAATTGATTACAGGGCTAATTTCTCTATTGAGGACAGAATACGATTTGCTTTAGGGAATGGTGAACGTGAAATTATTTTTAAATGTGAGAAAGTAATTGGAAGTTAGATGAGTAAAGATTTTTACCTTTGTTGATAATTTTATCGGAATCACTAGCAAAGGTAAATAGAAACTTAAATTTAGTATATTATCAAAATGAGCAGTAACAAAGATAAATATAAACGATTATGTGATATCAAAAGTGATATACCTTTGTTCAATCAGGCATGGTGGATGGACGCTGTCTGTGATCCATACAAAAAAATGTGGGATGTAATTCTAATCGAAAATAACAATCAAATTATTGCAGCCCTTCCATATCATTATATTATAAAACTGGGTATGAAAATGGTACTACCACCTGTTTATACACAGTTTAATGGGCCGTGGATTGACTACCCCGCCAATCAAACAGCTAAACAACGTTTGAGTTTTGAGAAAAAGGTTATGAATCAAATTATCGAAAAACTATCGGAAGCAAAAATTAAAGTATTTCAACAATGTTTTCAGTATAAAATCACGAACTGGCATCCTTTTTATTGGAAAGGGTTTAATCAAACTACTAGATATACGTACCAATTGAGAGACATATCTGATACACAAAGAATTTTCAATAACTTTTCTGTCTCAAAGAAAAAATATATTCTAAAGTCACAAACAAGTCTTCAACTCGATTTAACGTTAAATACCAAAGAGTACTATAGTTTTCATGAGTATACTCTAAAGTTAAGAAACGATAAAATTCGTTACTCTGAATCATTATTGAAAAGCATATTTGAAGTTGCCCTATCACGAAATCAAGGAAAGATTTTTGCTATCAAGGATTCATCCGATAACTTACTTGCAGCTGCCTGTATTGTGTGGGATAAACAGTCGTCCTACTTACTTACTTCGGCTGTCGACATCAAATTTAGTGTGAGTGGAGCTTCATCTTTAATGATTTGGGAAGCAATAAAATTCCTATCCAACAATACTAAAAACTTTGATTTTGCAGGAAGTATGATTGAAAATGTGGCAAAAAGGAATGAAGAATTTGGTGCAGAACAAATTCCATACTTTGAAATTTCAAAATATAATTTTAGTTTTACTTGCCTGCTTTTTTTAAAGAACACACTGAAATATTTGGGCAAATAAGCTCAAGGATTTGGCAAGTAGTGCTACAAATAAATAGTAATAAATTACCGAACAAAAATATTTTATATAAAAAATGTGTGGATTTAGCGGATGGGTATTAAACACGAAATTAGATACAACAAATATTGTATCAAGCTTACGAAGTATAAAACATCGTGGTCCCGATGATACTTTGATTTTCACCAACGATTATAACCAAAAGCTAACAAGCTTTAGTTGCGATTTATCTAATGAATATACACAACAAAACTTCCCTCTACTAAACAATAATAGCCAGAAATATTGTTTTGGCTTTAATCGATTATCTATAGTTGATTTAAGTAATAAAGCAATGCAACCATTCTACGACGAAAAGAATCAAATCTTATTTATGATGAATGGAGAGGTATATAACTACAATGATCTAAGGACAAAGCACTTAAGCGATGTGATTTTTCATTCTGAGTCCGACTCAGAAGTAGCTTTTATGCTTTACCAAAAAATGGGAAACGCTTTCGTTGACTTACTGCAAGGTATGTTTGCCATTGTAATTTATGATTTCAAGGCAGGAATTTTAAAAGTTTATCGCGATAGACTTGGTATAAAACCTTTTTATTATAGCATCACAAACGAAGGCTTATATTTTTCATCAGAAATGAAAGGTTTATTTGCAATGAACCTAAAAAAAGAACTAAACTACACAGGCCTAGCTTATTCAATGTATTTAGTTACTTGTCCATCACCACTAACCATTTACGATCAGATTCATTCGTTACAAGCTGGCCATTATTTGGAGTTTAATGTTGCAACAAATCAACTTAAATCAAATTCATATTGGCATTTAGAATACACAGAAAACAAACAAAAAATTAATTCGTCTCAATTTTATTCCGATATTAGCCAAGTATGTAAACTCTATTCAACTGGTGAAGTACCCAAAGCAATTATGCTTAGTGGTGGTCTCGACAGTGGCTTTTTAGCCTATGTCTATGGCAAACTAAACGAAAAAATTGAAGGTGTGCACATATTTTCCGATGACCCCGATTCTGAATACGAGTATGCTCAGTTAAATGCCCAAAATGCAGGCATCCCTATTGCCAATTATGCTGTATCGAAGAACTTTAGAGATGATCAAATCGAATTTTTCCTTAGAACAGAAGAGGAGCCCAACACAGGGCCCGAATCTGCATTGTTTTTATGCGATAAGCTTAAAAACAATGATACGAAAATTATATATAGTGCTTTAGGACCTGATGAGATTTTCGGGGGTTATGCCTATTACCAAATGGCAAAAAAGCTCTCAAAATATCGTTTTCTTATCCCCATTTTACCATCATTTATTTTCCCTGAAGCAAAAAAAATAAAACTAAAAGAAATTAAACAATTTGGTATTGAAGCTAGTCCTTTTGTTTTTCGTCAGCTCTTTTCGTGGTCTGAAATATGCACTTTTTTAACTCAAAACAACCAACCAATCCCTAAGCATCCTATTCTGTTTTTACAAAATCAAGTATCTAATATTTATCCCGATTTTTCAACAATACCATTACTTAAAAAAATCTCCTATTACGATTTATTTTATTACATAGCCTCACATCACTCATTTAGAAGCGATCAACCTTCGATGCATTTTTCACTCGAAATGCGGTTCCCTTTTTTAGAACATACTTTTATTGAGAAGTATTTTAATCAGTCTAATACATTTAATGAAATAGCAAAGACAAACAAACCAGCTTTTAGAGCATTTATTAAGCAATTCATACCTAAAAAAGTATTCAACATGCCTAAAAAGGGGTTTACAATTTCTCCTATCGACAGTAAAAACGGCAGATCTGTGAATTCAAACAAAAAATGGTATATGGCCATGCTTAGTAGAATCACCAACGACATTAATGCACAAAGTACCAAATGACGATATTCAACAAACTAAAATCGCTATTTGCAAACAATGAAAAAGTAGTTGAAAACTATGTCTTTATGACTGCTATGCAAATTATTAGTTCTGCATTTGGGATTCTGATTTATCCCTATCTAATCAGGGTTTTAGGTATTGAACCTTATGGAAGCTTTGTTTTTGCAATAGCAATAATCGCTTATTTTACCGAATTTGTTTCGTTTGGTTTTCATTATCCTAGCCTTAAAGTGGCTTCGCTCAATAAAAACAATAAATCCATACTATCTCAAACCTTTTCGGCCGCTTTAACAGGAAAACTTCTTTTGTTTCTCATTTCAACTGTAATTTTTACGATACTAATTTTCTTAGTTCCGTATTTAAACGACAATAAAATGCTCTTTATTCTTGTTTTTGCACAAATACTGTCTGAAATTTTCTACCCAATGTGGTATTTTCAGGCCATTCAAAAAATGAGAATCGTAACCTACATTCAACTTTTTTTTCGGGTAGCATCCCTCCCATTTATCTTTTTTATGGTCACTACGGCTGATGATTTAATTCTGTATGCAATTATTCACACAAGTACTATTCTACTTTCAACAGCTGCTTTGTTTTACGTCGTTGTAGTTGTTGATAAAATTAAAATACGATTTATTGGTATAAATGGCTTAAAAACTTATTTCAAAGATGCCCAACCGTTTTTTTGGTCTGACGCCGCCACAACACTTAAACAACAGAGTGTTACCGTAATTATCGGATCGTTTTTTGGGATGAACGATGTTGCTTTGTATGATTTAGCCAATAAAATTATCACTATACCTCGCATGTTAACGCAATCCATTAACATGGCAATTTTCCCTAAAACGATAGAGAACACACAAACCAATGTTGTGAAAAAAATTATACGATTTGAGTTTATACTTGGTATTCTAATCTTTTTGCTAATTGCTGTTTCAGGTTATTGGTTAATTTTACTTTTAGGTGGTGAAAACATGATTGAAGCGCTTCCTTATTTAATTATTTTAAGCATTACTATCATAAGCTGGCTAACAGTAGATAGTTATACTAACTTCGTTTTCATTCCTCAAAAAAAGTATTACTACATCACTCTAAATAAAGCACTTTCAATAATTTCGTTCTTAGCTCTAGCTCTTCCACTCACATTAATATTCAAAAATTCATTATTTATCATTATCTCATTGACACTATCTACTGTTTTCGAAATGATCTATTGTAATTATCTTATTAAAAAACAGAAACTCCTTTAGTTTATAAAAACAATTGATTCCAATTATTGTTACACTCAATCAGTTGAAACAATTTTGAGAATATCCGATAGTTCGTTTTTGAAGAACAAGAAAAAACAACGCTAATTTATTCAAAAAAATCAATAACTTTGCACGTATAAAAACCAATTAAAAACTGATGAACACAACTCTTTTATATACCATTTTAGCCTTAACGGCAGCGAGCGTTGGTAGCGTTGCACTTTCAAGTTCACTTTTATTACTTAACAACAAATGGCTTGAACGAATCTCGAGCTATCTACTTTACTTGGCAGGCGGAACATTATTAGGCTCAGCATTACTCGGTCTGATACCTGAAGCTGCTGAATCGATGTGTATACATGATGTGGCAATGTGGGTATTGGGTGGCATTATTTTGTTCTTTATCCTCGAAAAAATAATACTCTGGCGTACTTGTCGTGATGAGAATTGTGCCCGTCAGAATCATGCCGCTGCTCCCATGATTATTATTGGCGATGCCATACACAACGCTATTGATGGGGTGGTGATAGCTGCTTCGTTTTTAACTTCGGTGGAGCTGGGTATATTTGTTACTTTTTCAGTTTTGCTGCACGAAATACCACAGGAATTGGGCGATTTTGGCATCTTAATCAAGAGTGGCTATTCACGCAAAAAAGCCTTACTCTACAATATGCTTTCGGGCAGTAGCGCCGTTTTTTCGGGTATACTAGCTTATTTCCTACTCGACTATGTAGAGCATTTCATCCCCTACACCATCGCCATTGCAGCAGCAAGTTTCTTGTACGTTGCCCTAGCCGATTTAATCCCCGAGATGCACAAAGAAAGCAAAGCCAAAGAATCTGTTATTCAAATTGTACTTATTCTTGTGGGTATTACAATTATCTATTTATCCAGAG
Organism: Paludibacter sp.; assembly: GCA_017989795.1. GTDB lineage: Bacteria > Bacteroidota > Bacteroidia > Bacteroidales > Paludibacteraceae > Paludibacter. The sequence goes on from JAGNPC010000032.1 coordinate 7,309, forward strand.
GTGCACATCAGCATTAAAAAGTAATTCTGCCCCTAACCCCTAAAGGGGAACAAGAGAGCGAGAAACGAGTGTTATTGAAACAAAAAAGGAACGCAGAGTCAATCAACCTCAGCGTTCCATTTTTTCATTCTTACATTCTTACATTCTTACATTCTTACATTCTTACATCTCTTACTTCTCCCTCCCGTACACCATCCAGTACAGTAAGCCTACGAGCACCGAACCACCTACGATATTACCTAGGGTGGCAGGAATAAGGTTGTTGATGATAAAATCGGACCACGAAACAGCTGCACCATTAAAGATAGCTGCTGGAATAAAAAACATATTGGCAATGCTGTGTTCGAAACCGATGGCAACAAAAGCCATCACGGGGAACCAGATACCTAGTATTTTCGACGTTACGTCCTTAGCGGCATAGGCCTGCCACATAGCCAGCGCGACCAACCAATTGGCACCTATACCTTTTAAAAATACTTTGTAAAATGGCGCTGTTGTTTTGGCATCGGCAATGGCATATACGCTAGTAAGCCAAGGATCTTTGGCAAAAATACCTGTAAGCGTCACCAAAAAATAAGCTACAAAAAGAGCTCCTACAAAGTTTCCGGCATATACCAGTCCCCAGTTGCGAAGCATGTCGAACACGCTCAGTTTGCGATTCATAACCGGGGGAATAAAATATGCTGTGTTACCCGTAAATAAATCAGCACCAGCCAAGGTGCATAATATAAGTCCGATAGGGAAAGCAGCTCCCATCAAGAACTTCGAAATACCAGGATTTTCGGCAGCAATGCCCGGCACGCCACCACCAATAATAAGGGCTAGCAAACCGCCAATGGCAATGTATGCTCCCGCCAAAAATGCTAAAATCATTGTTTTCGACACCGATGTCCTAGCCTTTACATTGGCTACATCGCTTACAATCTCTACTATTTGTTTGGGTGTATTATAACTCATTAAAAAAAAAAATCAAATTTGAGAATTTGAAAATTTGAAAATTTGAAAATTTGAAAATTCCCTATTAACTCTTATCTCTTATCTCTAAACTCTTATCTCTAAACTCTTATCTCTAAACTCTTACCTCTCACCTCTTACCTCTAATTCACTATCACTTCAGCCACATACTGTTTAAAAATATCGCTAGCTATTTTGAGTTGTTCGGCCGTGTTTTCAGGCACCCCTTCGAGCTCAAACTTCCAACCCAGCGATTCGTATTTGTGTTTACCGAGCTTATGATAAGGCTGTATTTCAAGCTTATTCACATTGCTCAAGGGTTGCAAAAAGGCACCCAATTCATGCAAATGTTCAGGTGTATCGGTAAAGCCTGGAACCAACACATAACGCGCCCAAACTGGTTTATTGATCTCATTTAGGTAATGCGCCAACTTAAGCGTTGATTTGTTCGAAACACCCGTCATGCCACGATGTGCTTCGTCGTTTATCTCCTTAATATCGAGCAACACTAGATCGGTATAGTTCATCAGCTCCTTCACATCGGCCGTAAGGTAACTGCCGTTCGTATCGATACAAGTATTAAAACCCTCCTCCTTAAGCATTTTAAAAAGCGGGATAATGGCCTTAGCTTGCATCAATGGCTCACCACCCGAAATGGTAATACCACCACGTTTGCCAAAGAATGGTCGCTGACTTCGCGCTAACTTCATCAGCTCCTCGTAGGTATATAAGCGCGATTCGCCCGTAGGCTCTATGGTATCGGGGTTAGCACAATACTTACACTTAAAGTTGCAGCCCTGTACAAAAAGTACCATCCGTACACCGGGGCCATCGAAAGTTCCGAGCGACTCAACAGAATGAATTCGTATCATGTTTTTTAGTATAGAAAAGAAGCAATTGATAGCACATGGTACAATCAATTACTTCTTTCTGATTTTTTATATTTGCTTGCTATTTTTCAAAAGAATTTGAAATTACATACTTTCAAAAAAGCTACGTGAAATCACTTCCTGCTGTTGCGCACGTGTTAAACGTACAAAGTTCACAGCATAGCCCGACACACGAATAGTTAACTGTGGATATTCTTCTGGATGCTCCATGGCATCTTCGAGCATTTCGCGGTTCAATACATTCACATTTAAGTGGTGTGCATTTTTCGAGAAATAACCATCCATAATACCTACCAAGTTCTCGCGACGTTGTTCGTCAGTTGGCCCCAATGTTTTAGGTACAATTGAGAAAGTGTTCGAAATTCCGTCCATAGAGTGCTCATAATCCAGTTTCGATACCGAGCTTAACGATGCCAAAGCACCATTTGTATCGCGGCCATGCATAGGGTTAGCACCTGGTGCAAATGGCACACCTCGTAAACGACCATCTGGCGTAGCCCCTGTTTTATTTCCATAAACTACATTCGAAGTAATAGTTAGGATACTCAAGGTTGGTTCAGCGTTTTTGTAAGTTACTAAATCGCGAAGTAAAGAGTTGAAGTAGATTGGAATTTCACGTGCAAATATATCCACACGGTCATCGTCGTTACCATAAAATGGGAAATCACCATCAATTTTAAACTCTTTCGATAAGCCATTCTCATCGCGCACTACCGTTACTTTGGCATATTTAATAGCCGAAAGTGAGTCGGCCACAATACTCAAACCAGCAGCTCCATACGCTAGGTTGATACGTGGGTTGGTATCAATCAAAGCCATTTGCGCTTTTTCGTAATAGTATTTATCGTGCATGTAGTGAATGATGTTCATCGAGTCATTGTACACACGTGATACTTGCGCCATGGTTAGCTTAAAATTAGTCATCACCTCGTCCAAGTCAAGTACGTCCGATTTCAATGCTGGAATCCCTTTTACTACTTGTTTGCCACTAATTTCGCAACGACCTTCGTTGATAGCCAACAACAAGGTTTTAGCCAAATTACAACGCGCTCCAAAGAATTGAATTTGTTTTCCAATTTCTTGATACGATACACAACAAGCAATACCATAATCGTCACTACAACGGCTCAACTGCATCAAATCATCGTTTTCGTACTGAATAGACGAAGTGTCGATGGATACTTTAGCACAAAACTCTTTAAACGCCTCAGGCAAACGTTGCGACCAAAGTACAGTTAAGTTTGGTTCTGGCGATGGCCCTAAGTTGTAAAGTGTTTGTAAAAAACGGTAGGATGTTTTGGTTACTTTGTGACGGCCATCGGTTAATGTACCACCAATCGACTCAGTCACCCAGGTTGGGTCGCCCGCAAAAATCTCGTTGTACGCATCCATACGTAGATGTCGAACCATACGCAGTTTCATTACAAACTGGTCAATTAGTTCCTGAGCGTAGTCTTCGGTAATTTTACCTTCGGCTATGTCGCGTTCAATATAAATATCCAAAAACGACGATACATTACCCAACGACATGGCCGCACCATCTTGCTCTTTTACGGCCGCCAAGTAAGCCAAATATACCCATTGTACAGCCTCACGAGCCGAAGCAGCCGGACGAGTCAGGTCGAAACCATAGATAGCACCCAGTTTTTCAATATCTTTCAATGCTTTGATTTGCTCAGCCACTTCCTCACGCAAACGAATACGCTCATCGGTCATAGGGCCATCAAGCGATAATAAATCCGCTTTTTTACCTTCAATTAAGCGTGTAGTTCCATACAATGCCATTCGACGGTAGTCGCCAATGATACGTCCACGAGCATAATTATCGGGTAAACCCGTTAATATACCAATCGAACGAAAAGTTCTAATTTCGGGCGTATACACATCAAACACACCATCGTTGTGCGTTTTGGCATACTTTGTAAATATCTCTTTTACTATAGGTGAAATAACATAACCATTTTCTTCACACGCCTTTTCAACTACTGATATACCGCCATAAGGTTTCATAGCACGTTTCAATAGCATATCGGTTTGCAAACCAACAATTATCTCACTTTCACGATCAATATATCCTTCGGCATGCGAAGTGATAGTTGATACCAACACATTATCGATAGCACGCACACCATTGTTAGCGCGTTCTTCTTTAATGGCTTCGATACAAATTTTCCAAAGTTTCTGGGTTGTTGCCGAAGGGCTACACAAAAAAGATGCATCTCCATCGTAAGGAGTAATGTTTTTTGTAACAAAATCACGAACATCAATCTGTTCCTGCCAGTTTCCTGTTTTAAATGTACTCATAATAATTATATATACTAATTGTATTGAATTTTCTATTTAAAGGGTTGAAAATATGAATTTTTATGCTATAAAACATATATAAATCATTTCCGGTACAAAATTACTGCTTTTTTAGGCACTTTCTAGTATTGCCAATAACAGAAATTTTTCTATAATAAAGATAAAAATTGAAATATATCAACATTTGTAACAAATACAATTTGCAAGATAAAAGTTCATTATCGCCACAAAATTTATATTAAATAACATTATTGTAACAAATACATAGCATTTATGTAAAATAAAAGCCCTACGAACAGCAAATTGACAGAACCATTCTAGCATATTTACAATCAAAATGCATCCAAATAAACAAATTAATAGAGCTTGTTTTTTTTTTAAACAATTGAATTTTTTACAAAATAAAGCGATTGTACACTACTGTACGA
>JAGNPC010000257.1 GCA_017989795.1 Paludibacter sp.
AGTTATACTCTATGGCACCAACCTTTCGCCACAGGTCATCACCATTTTACAGGATGTAACCTCAGCAGTTCAAGCCAATAGCACTACCCAAGCACACGTTTATCCTAGCATTTTCAAAAACAATGTGCATGTAGCGCAAGCCGAAGTAGGAGCCAAGCTAAGCATCTTCACCATGCAAGGCCGACAGGTTTTGGAACAAGTTGTACACACCAACAACCAGTCCATCCCAACCCAAAACCTAGCCTCAGGCATCTATGTAGTACGTTTGCAGCAGTCCTCCGGCATTGTAACCCAACGCATTGTAAAAGAATAAGCCCGACTCATCCATCAACTATAAAACCTCTTTGTATGTTCCCCCAAAAGAACAAATACAAAGAGGTTTTTTTAATTTTGGGCGTGCCCCTTACGGGTCGGGCTATTCGTTCTTGTACTGCCGAAATACGGCAGCACGCCACTTCTATCCCTCACGCTCACAGCAGCCTTACTACCATGTGCGCATTTAATCAATATTCTTGAATACAAAACAGGCAAGGCAGGAGCCTTGCTACCCACAGTCCGTAGCTAAAGAAGTACGGAAAGCTTTACAGCCTATTTTTAAAGCTACACTCTACGGCGAGCAAGGTGGCATTTGATTGGTTTTTATCTAAATTTCAGGCGAATAAAATTCAACTTTCCCACATTTTGGACATATGAATAAGTCGAAAGATTCTCTGTTTGTGAATGCTTCAAAAATGTTTCCGAAAAACCCAAGTCTTGTTCCTTCGTGAAACTTAAAATTCCCATTATATACGAGCGGAACTTTACAACGTAAACAATCAATTTTTTTGTTTGATTTTTCATTCTCTGCATCTTCGAAATCAATAATTTTATTGTCGGGAAAGCTAAAGTTACAATTCCAACATAAGTCAAAATTATCTTCAACTTCAGAGTTACAATTTGGGCAATTTTTCATTTTAAATAATTTTTTTTCTTGTTTTAAATATGCAAAGCAGGTGGCACATTAACAGTGTTTGGGTGAGCTTTACTTTTACTGCTACATTGGCGAGTCTATGGCGAGTTTTTTAGCCTACGGGCAGCTGAGGTATATTTACGCTGATTTGTTCGTACGGCAAATTTTCTTGACTACGAATCGTTGGCATAATTGTAATTCCATTTTAAAGTTTCATACTTAAGGCATTTTCTTTTACCAAATTATTGTCTTACATAACATTTAGATTCACCTTGTGAGTTGATGAATAACAAAGTGTTCTACTGAGTTTTGTTCGTTGAATGTCATAATTATACAATTAAGATTTCAGCTTGAATATCAATTCTAAATCTGTATGTTCTAAAGAAATATTTGTTAGTTTCATTATCTATAACAGCAAATCTCTCACGTTTCTTATTGCATGCAAAAGCCTTTTTGTGTTTATATGAAGTTACATCGTGATTGGCAATAAGAAATTGAATTGTTGATTCAAGTTGTTCAATTGCATGAGTTTGCCAAGGTGGAATTTGATTCTTTAATTCCACAAGATACAAAAAATCGGAGGTAGTAAGCATGCAGTCGCATCTTCCTCTGCCCGGAAACTCATGATCTTTAATTACGCATTTATCAATAGCGGTATATACAATTGTTTTAGCAGTATCATTTTTTACAGTAGCAATCCAACTTGGAGGATTGTCAATATTTGTGTATGCTCTTGTACCATTTTCGTCATCACATAAACCAAACAACGTATGATTGAAGGGTGGTTTCTGACAGGCCGTACTAAAAAAATCCATATTGTTATAATTCTTCTTCAATTTCTAATAGCGAATCAAATAGCCTGTTGCCTTCCCTTAGCATATCATTTAGGTAGTTTGCGTCTGAAGGGATACCTTCTGGAGCTGAAAGTTTTCTTATAACTCCATTTATTTCATCCAGTTGATATACTACTGCATCATTTGCCGCGATGAATGATTTCTTGGGAACAATATTGTCGAGTTTAGCAAGCAAATCATTTGAACTTTTTGATTCTAATATTTTATTTTTTAGAAACTCTCCTTCAATAGAAATACTTAGAAAATTAATTAAATACGGACTATGAGTAGTCATAATTAGTTTATTTCCTTCATTCATGTTATTAATCTCCAACAAACTATTCAGCATTTTTTGTTGAGATGATGGAAATAGGTTTTGTTCTGGCTCTTCTACTATATTGATAAAAGCTGTTTTGTTAAATGCAGACGCAAGCTCAGAAATTGCTTGTCTTTTCTGAATCTCAGTTAAATGCTCATTATCCCAAATTGATCGGAGTCCCTTTTGAAACTTCACAGTTTCTTCACTACTCATTGCACTTTTTTTTCCGCTCTGCTGCTTAACGGAATTTGCTAAATTGTTTGAAACCAAGTACAACGGCACAAAAGATTGAAAACCACTTGATGCAACACTCAATTTAATTCTGTAATTGGTGTTTTTCAGATAAAGACCATCAGAACGTTTGTCGTAAAGGATTTCTGTATTATTGATTGGCAATTGAAGTGAATCCCCATTCATTTCCTGCATTGCCTTGTAGTATTCGGTACTAAATTCCTGCAATGCTTCCGAAGAAAGTTTCAATTCTTCCGCACCTTTAATGTATGCCAGAAAATTACGTTCAGCAGGTACATACATGATTTGAGGTAATGCATATTTGCTATCCTGGATTTCATTTATTGACAAGGTTTCATTCCTGTATACAATCGAATACTTATCTCCGATATAATCAATTTCTGAATTTTTATTAAGATAATCTTCCAATCGATGATAAGGTAAATAATATGATTTTAGACGATTCTTTGATTCAAAAATATTCTTCTCGAAATCACCCCTTATTATAGATTTTTCAATTTTAGTAAAAACGGAAATCAACTTTGCCACAGTACTTTTGCCACTGCCTTGATTACCAATAAATACGGTAACCTTCTTAATGTCCATCCAACCTTCATTTTCATCATAACCAACTTTGATGGGGCCGAAGTTCCTAATTTTTATTTTGCTCATAATAGAATCACTTTGTTGCAAAATTACTTATTTTAATTAATAACTTATTCAATGTAAAAAATTTACTTTATATTTTTAATATTTAAGCTGCAAATTTACTCAAAAAGTCAATGAATCTTTGCAAAGTGCGCTGGAAAGAAATAATTCTTTTGCAAACAGTTGTCATCTGTTGCCAACGATGGCTATGCCTCGTTCTACCTAGCGTAAATAATGCGGCCCAGCTCGACTAAGCATACAAAGCAGTGCGAGATTTTGCTTGCTTAAAATTTCTTGAATCTCCATATCGCATGTAGGCTCTGCTCATAAATTTAATAAATTATAAAAATGAAAAACGATACAGTTAAGGCTTTTTACGTAGGCTATTTGGTAACTTAATTGTAAATCAAAATCTCATTAACTTTGAACGATGTATATATTTTTAGGCTTTTTTGCTCACGCGGTCGAAAAAAGGGCTTTTGGAAGTTGAGCTGATAGGAATAGCATAAATCGACGAGCAACCTGGGAGTAAGTTTAGTTCCTGAGCTACACGCCCAGCCGAGAACATCACGCGTGAGTCCACCCGCGCATCGGCCGCCACAGCACAGGCCGAACCTATGGCTATGCCCACATCTACCGTATTTAGGGCGCACGGCACATCGGGCTGTTGGAGTTTATCGGCGCAGGTTTCGAAACCACAATAGCCACAGTTGAGGTTATGCAGTTGTTGGCGAGTGCCAATTAAAATAACTGCTTCGGCATGGAGTATGTTTTCGGCATCGCGAAGCACAAACATTAATCCTGTTTTATCACTGTAAACGCGCATGGCTTCCGACAATTGAATGATGTCTTCGCCTGTTAGCGTTATGATTTCGATAATGTCGAATCCTTTGCCTTTGGGTGCTGTGCGTGCAGCCGTCATCATGGCATTTGCCACAGCCATAAGGCGCTCGCTGCGTGTGTTTCGTTCGTTAAGTAACAT
>JAGNPC010000258.1 GCA_017989795.1 Paludibacter sp.
GCGACTTTGGAATGGTGGAGTAGATGCAAGCATTGCCTTTAGCGAGTATTGTAAAAAACACATAGCCACATATTTTGGGCTTGATGCCGATGTTTTTTTTAAAAATGAAAAAGATACAGGCATAAAGCTAACCGACCATGTGTTTTTGCAAACAGCAGCACGATTTGAATGGCCTGGAGGCGATACGATGCACAACGAAACGGCAAAAACCTGTTACGCGCTCCGCGATCAAATAGCTATTTTAGTAGATGGAACCATTGTGCCATGCTGTTTGGATGCAGATGGAGCCATGAACCTAGGTAATATTTTCAGAGATAACTTGGAAGATGTATTGAACAGTGATCGAGCGCAAAAAATACGTAAAGGCTTTATCAACCATACAATAACCGAGGAGTTTTGTAAAAGCTGTGGATTTTTTATCTAAATACTAGTATTAAGTAAAAAAAATATTGTCCTATTGATTCTTAATAAAAGGCACTATTGATACGGTAACTATCCGATTGATAGCTATATATAATGAGAATTGAAACGCTGATTTAGCGGGTAATAATAACACTGTCACCACGACAGCATATAGCTAAAATAAATCAATTTACTATTGTAGAATTAAAATAAACCTTTTATATTTGCACTGAATTTACAAATAAAAGCACATTCGCAATTAATTGTAAACAAACCCTAGCAACTACGTAAAGATTTATGACACTATCAAACTGTTTTAAAATATGTGCATTCAGTAAGCCTGCAAAGTTCACCAACTTAGCATTTAGGGCGTTGCGCATCGTTTTAGGGGGGGGGTAAAAGCACATGTACAGCTATTTACAAAACATACAGCCGCATGCATAGAACTAACATTCTAGCATGCGGTTTTTTTGTGTCGAAAAATTTGGGTACAATTACCTCTCATTTTAGGATATAAGCCCCATTCATAATTTAAAGTATCAAAAAACAGAAAGTAAATACATATAACATGATTAAACTAAAAAATTATTTTGTTATCTTGCATCTTATACTACTCTTAAGTTGCTGCAATGATACTATATTGGAAAAACAAGAACTCACAGAATCACTAACAGTTGACGAGGCAAAAGAATGGTTTCATTCAAGCAATAGCATGAATAAAAATGCGGCTTATATGAAAGTAAACAGCAACGATAGCAACTTATTAGAATTAAAACCCATGATTAATTGGGATTTAGCTGAGCTTGATAATGATTCTATTTGGTCGGTAGTTGAAGTACCTTGGCAATTTGAGAATGGGGGTGTAACGTTTTCAAATACTGAAGTAAAAAATTTCACGAAAAATAATAACTTTGAAATAAAAAATGTATATAAACTTGTGGTAGTTAAAAACAGAATTACCAATGAAGTGTTTGGGTTTAAAATGGCAATCATTCCTGATTTAGAATACATGCTCAATAAAGGTGATACTATAAACATGAATAAATACTTAAAAAGGGAAAACGATTTTAGCGGATCTGTCATGTACTTTAATCTAAACAATAAGTTTGTAAATGGTTGGGTTTATAAATCTGGTAAAATTATTTCAAAATTAATTCCTGCACCCTTAACTAGTAGCAGTAACGTAAGGGGGCTATATAAAGTAAGCTCTAGCTACGAATATTATACTATTGAAACCTGTTATTATTATTATTACACCATTGTAAATGGAATTCGTGGTGCAACTGTATTTAATGGATGTAAATCAACAAATTATGTCGAATTAGTAGTAGATGAAAGTCCATTTGATGGAAATTCAACTGGTACAGGAGGCTATGATAACTCAAATGATGGTGGTAGTGGTCTACCTGAACCTGAACCTGAAAAACCAAAAGATTGTAATGGAGTACCAGGTGGAAGTGCATATTTGGATAAATGCCAGAAATGTGTGGGCGGTAATACTGGGAAAACCGATTGTGATCCGTGTAAGGAAATTGAAAAAATAAAAAACGATACTGAGCTCATTAACAGACTTAAGGATTATATTTCAAAAGCAAAAAATGACCAGTTGGAAGATGGATATATGAAAAAGAGCGATGGCTCATTATTAATACCCAAAAACCGTGATGCAGGTAAAGTTACTTTTAGTCATAATATAACAGATAAGTTTTCAGAAATGATTCATACACATCCTGACTTATCTGGTGGTACGTATATTGCTTCTGCAAAAGATATTACCACACTCTATTCTATGTTCGTAAATAACAATATGGTTAATGCAAATGAGTTTAAATATATTGTTGTTAGTTCGTTTGGAATTGGCGTTTTAAAAATCACGGATACTGATGCCTTTCAAAAATTTGGAGAAGGTAATATTATTGACAAGATTAATAAACAGTATCAAATTACCGAAAGAGTTGGCAACGACATTCTAGATCACTTAAAACAGTTTCTTGAAGTATTAAATAATCTCAATTCTGGATTGACATTTACTGTGGGTGAATTTGATATGGAATCATCGAATCCAAATATTGAATGGAAAACAAAACAACTTGACTTTACTGGAAGTGTTAGCAATAAAGATTGTAATTAATAAAACATACAAATATGAAAACAAAAAGCATAATATTATTATTTTTAGTTTGTTATAATTTGAACTATTCATTTAGTCAAAGGGCGACTAAAAGACAAGTATTTACAACCAATTTAGAAGCCTTTCAGGGAACTTGGGTATATAAATCAGGGACTGAAATTTTTAGAATATGTTTTAAAATTGGTTCAATCGATTCAGAAGAGTCCAAAATATTTGGAGCTTGCTTACTAGGCGATTATTATTACAGCAAAAACAATGTTGTTTTATATAGTTATTCGGCTTCTGCAATCCCGTTAGTCTACAACGATCAATCAAGAGAGCAAGTGATTATTTATGCTTCAAATGGTAAACTTGAGTCTGTAAACTATGCAAGACCAAATGAACTTTATATGGAATTCTACGACAAGCAGAAAAAGAAGAAAGTTTATAGTGGCGAAATTCTACTAATTTCGCCAACAAAAATACGCTGGATATTAAAAGATGACGAAGGAGTTTATGTTAACGAAGATGTAGAGTCTGGGTTTTCGGTACCATCGGATATTATTATGACAAAAGAATAAACTTTAGTTTTGAAAAAGAGGCTGTCACTAAAAAAGTCAGCCTCTAACTTTAATAATATATCATGCTGTTTTTATATGTATAAAGCATTAACTTAAGATCTAGAGAATTATCATAGTAAACGCATCTGAGCATCAAATATTTGACTGGCTCAGCTGGGCGTAGGCTGAATGGGCTCGGCATAGCGTCTTTCGCTATGTGGGGCTAAAAGCAAAAAGCTCCCGCTTTGCATATTGAAATAAAAAGCTATTTTTGCAATTCAATTATTCATTTTTCAAACTATGAGTACAGGTTATCAAATTGTTGAACAGGACGAATTGCATAAATATGGAAAGCAAGAGCTTTCCTTTTAGCCGAACTTGTTCCGATTCAATCGGAAGCGTAGGCTGGAGCCATACGCTCAGCGTCCGATGATTAGTTGTACTCTACGAGGAGCATGGGAGCATTGCAAAACTTGCGGATTTTATATATAGACGTTAGAAAGTCAAAAGTCAAAAGTCGAATGCAAGAACAAAAAATAACTTCTTAATAACAATAAATAACGCACGAAGTGCCTAATAACGTGCGAAGCACCAATAACGCCCAAAGGGCAAAAATAACGCGAAGCAAAAAATGTCTCAAAAAATTGTTTTTACCCTCAATACCAATGGAATAATGGGCTGCTTGCCCGAATGCATGGTGATAGATTTAGACAGAAAAGGCGTATTTCAAACGCATTTTGTGCGTGTGAATGAACAAAATAAATCCAATCATATTCATTTATTCGATAGTGTTCAATTGCAATTGCTTGATTGTTGTTTGAAATTGGAGAAGCGTGAAATTCTTTCAAAAGTATTGGCCTATAATGCTACTACGTGGGAAGATCTGC
>JAGNPC010000260.1 GCA_017989795.1 Paludibacter sp.
TAAAGTCAAAAAGTTTAACATCAATACGATTGAAACTGTTGTTTTTGCAATAGTTTGGTTGGCTATTTTCTCCATTCCGTATTTGCAAGAGCAATCTACAAATACAATTTTTTGGGATAAGGTGCTTTCAGAATGGGTTCGTATTGGGGCTTTGCTGATTTTGTTTTTGATCAATATTATTTTTCTTGTTCCGCGTTTGTTGTTTGCAAAAAAATACCTGAAATATACTTTTGCAGGACTTTTTTTAATTCTTACCATCAATATAGGAAGTGTTCTATTGCAACATTATGTAATTGCTCCAGAGCCTGTCTCCATGCCTAAAATGGAGTTGGGGCCCGGTATGCCGCCTATGGAGTTGGGTAGCAAAATGCCCGCGCCGATGGGATTTAGAACGCCAGTTGTGCAGGAGCAACCGTCGTTTATGATGCAATTTGTAAATAATTTTTTATTGGCTGTATTGGTATTGGGTGCAAGCACAGCCTTTAAACTTATGTCGAAATGGATAAGCGAAGAGAATTTACGTAAAGATGTTGAAAAGGAGCAACTTAAAACTGAATTGGCCTTTTTGCGCCATCAGGTAAGTCCACATTTTTTTATGAATACGCTTAATAATATTCATGCCCTTATTGATATTAATACAGATTCGGCCAAAGATGCTGTTATCCGATTGTCAACCATGATGCGTTATCTGCTTTATGAAACATCGGCCGGAAAAACTACTTTGCAGAAAGAAATTGCCTTTATTCAAAGCTATATTTCGCTCATGCAGTTGCGTTTTATCAATACGGTAAATATCCAAATAGACTTGCCTACTAATTTGCCACAAGTGAGTATACCTCCAATGTTATTCATTTCTTTGCTCGAAAATGCTTTCAAACATGGCGTTAGTTATCAAGCCGAATCATACATCAATTTTAGTTTGCAAATTGAAAACTCACACATCTTGTGTAGCATTAAAAACAGCAAACATGCAAATAGAAAAACGACTGAATCAAAAGTTGCTTCGGGTATTGGTTTGAGCAATATCAAAAAGAGTTTATCGCTTTTGTATGCTGATAGTTGTGAGTTTTTGATTGACGATAATGAGACTAGTTTTGAAGTGAAACTAAAAATTCCGCTTTATGAAGATTAAATGTTTAGCCATTGATGATGAGCCGCTTGCATTGCAGCAAATAAGTGCTTACATCGATCGTACACCATTTCTAGAAAAAATGACCTTGTGTCAGAGTGCTTACGAAGCTATTGAATTTACCGAGAGTCAAACGGTTGATTTGATGTTTGTGGACATTAATATGCCCGATATCAATGGACTCGATTTTGTAAAATCGCTTAAAAATAAACCATTTATCATTTTTACAACGGCGTACAGCGAGTATGCGCTCGAGGGGTTTAAAGTAGATGCAGTGGATTATATTCTCAAGCCCATTTCGTACGACGAGTTTTTGCGAGCGGTTAACAAAGTGCGCGACCGAATGATGAGCACAACGGCTGCAACTGCTGCAACAGTTACTATGAATAAGGAAAGTTTGTTTGTAAAATCGGAATATAAATTAATCCGAATTCAGCTAAATGATATTATGTACATTGAAAGTGCCAACGAATACATTCAGATTCATCTCGATGCTGAAAAACCGATAACCACACTTGTTCGCCTCAAAACAATTGAAGCTGAACTTCCCAAAGATAAATTCTTGCGCGTACATCGTTCGTTTATTGTCAACCTTGATAAAGTAAAAGTGATTGATCGCAACCGAATTGTGTTCGATAAAGTATTGATCCCTATCGGCGAGCAATATAAAGACGAATTTCAGAAGTTTGTAGAAAAAACTTTTTTGGTGTAGGTAAAAATTGTACTTTTCACTGAAAAAATCGAATCATTCACTGAAAAAATAATAAATTGATCTTTATTATGGTTAGCTTCGAGCCAAAATTAAATACGAATATTATGAGAGTACGAAAAAACATAGCTACAAGCGACGAAGGGTTTCTTTTTAACCCTACTACAGGCGATTCCTTTTCGACCAATGCTATTGGCGCTGAAATAATATTATTAATGAAAAAAGACATTCCAACGTCGGAAGTAGTAGATACAATTTGTGAGAAATACGATGTAGATAAAGCCCTTTTCGAACGCGATTTAGAAGAGTTTACATTGCAATTAAAAGGGAATAGTATTTTGGAATAACAATTAATTCCCCCTTTAGGGGGTTAGGGGCAAATATGAAACGTAAAATAGTAATAGCAGTTACTGCTCTGAACGCCATTGATAGTCCGGGGCCAGGTGTGGCAGTAATAAGAGCTATTCGTGAGTGTGCCGATTTTGATGTACGCATCATTGGCTTGTCGTACGAATCGTTGGAACCAGGGCTTTATATGCACGATTTGGTAGATAAAACCTACCAAATTCCTTATCCTACGGCCGGCACTGATGCATTGCTTGGACGCTTGCAATACATTCACGAAAAGGAAAATATAGAGTTGATAATTCCAAATTTCGATGCCGAACTTTTTAATTTCATTAAACTACGCGACACTTTGAAAAAAATGGGTATTGCTACTTTTATGCCCGATTTAGATCAGTTCGAAGCCCGCGATAAAATGAAATTGTTGGACTTTGGCAAAAAACATGGTTTTGAAGTGCCCGAGGATAAAATTATTCACGAGTTTCGCGAACTGGCAAAAATCGAAGAGGATTTTGATTTTCCATTAGTAGTGAAAGGGAAATTTTACGATGCCATTATTGCAAACACGATGGAACAAGCCGAAAAGGCTTATTATAAAATTTTGTCGAAATGGGGTTTACCAATTATAGTACAGGAGTTTATAAAAGGAACTGAAATAAATATCGCAGCTTTGGGCGATGGCGAGGGAAATGCAATTAGCGTGATACCAATGCGCAAACTGTACATTACCGACAAAGGTAAAGCCTGGGCAGGTATAACGCTTGACGACGAAACCTACATTGAATTGGCTCGAAAGTTTATTAAAGTTACCAAATGGCGTGGCGGTTGCGAGCTTGAAGTGATGCTCAGCAACGACGGTAAACCTTACATCATGGAAGTGAATCCACGTTTTCCGGCTTGGATCTACTTAACGGCAGCGGCCGGACAAAATCAACCTGCCAGTTTGGTGAAAATGGCACTAGGGCAAAAAGTGGAGCCATTTACGGAGTACGAAGTAGGGAAAATATTTGTGCGCTATGCGTGGGATTTAATTACCGATATCCGGGAGTTTCAGAAAATATCGGGGTATGGGGAATTATAAAAAAGCCCCCTGAAAGCCCCCTTAATCCCCCATGGTGGACTTTAAGACATACTATTTATAAATCAATATTATTGGTGTCCGGTAAAAATTATTATATTCTTCACTACGTTCAGAATGACAATGAATTACGTTGAAAGTCTAAACGACTGAATGTCATCTCTAGCGAATGATTCATCCCGCAAGGCGGGAGTGAGAGATATAAGATTTTTGTAATACCAAAATCTTTTAGCGGACAATACTGAATCAATATAAAATATTCAATTCTAACTAAATTTCCCCCCAAGGGGGGACTAAGGGGGGCTTTATGGAAAAAATAAGATACGAAAGGCCATTCATTGTAAAAATGAACGCAGGATTAATGAATAAATTTGGTACGCAATCGATTAACGAACCTGTAACACATATCGAAAGTGTGTCGGTAAAAGGAATGTTGAGCGAATACGGATCGCCTTTGTTTGTAATTTCGGAAAAACAAATTCGCCGCAATTATCAAAATGCACTGCGTATTTTCAAAACGCGCTACCCAAAAGTGCAGTTTGCATGGTCGTACAAAACAAATTACAACAATGCTGTTTGTCGCATTTTCCATCAGGAAGGTTCGTGGGCTGAGGTGGTTTCGGGTTTCGAATACAACAAAGCCTTGGGAAATGGCGTACATGGCAACAAAATCATTTTCAATGGTC
>JAGNPC010000259.1 GCA_017989795.1 Paludibacter sp.
GTGCAGACGACGACAAAGGACAATCGTTTATACAAGTAAAAGCATTCGAATATCTGGTTAAAAATAACGAGCTAAATTGCAACGTAAAATTTATTTTTGAAGGAGAAGAAGAGATTGGTTCTCCATCGCTCGAAGCTTTTTGTGAAGAATATAAAGAGTTACTCAAAGCCGATATTATACTCGTTTCCGACACCAGCATGTTGGGTGCTGACACACCAAGTTTAACCACAGGTTTGCGCGGTTTAGCTTATTGGGAAGTAGAAGTCACAGGACCAAATCGCGATTTACATTCTGGTCATTTCGGTGGCGCCGTAGCAAATCCCATCAATACGCTGTGCAACCTATTATCAGAAGTTGTCGATGAAAATGGACGAATTACCATTCCTCATTTTTACGACGACGTGTTGCCAGTTCCGGCTGCCGAACGAGAAATGATTGCGAAAATTCCATTCAATTTAGAAAACTATAAGAAAAGCATTGATGTAGATGACGTTCAAGGTGAAATTGGTTACAGCACATTGGAACGAAATAGCTGCCGTCCAGCATTCGATATTTGTGGAATTTGGGGAGGTTACACCGGTGAAGGAAGTAAAACGGTGTTGCCCTCAAAAGCTTTTGCCAAAGTCTCTTGTCGGTTAGTCGCCAATCAAAAGCACGAAACAATTTCTAAACTTTTTGTAGATTACATGCACCAATTGGCGCCCAAAAGTGTTCGTGTAAAAGTGACACCAATGCACGGCGGACAAGGTTATGTTTGTCCGATAGATTTACCTGCCTATCAAGCGGCTGAACATGGTTTTGAAAAAGCATTTGGTAAAAAACCATTAGCGGTTCGCCGTGGAGGGAGTATCCCTATCATTAGCACATTCGAACAAGTACTCGGTCTCAAAACTATTTTGATGGGATTTGGCTTGGAATCCAATGCGATTCACTCACCAAATGAGAATTTTGATTTAACTATTTTTCGTAAAGGTATTGAAGCCGTTGTGGAATTTTACAGAGAATATAGCAACTAATTAAACAGCCACAAACAGTAAAAACCCGCTTTATCAGTGGCAAAACATAAAGCCTACATAAAGTCGTGGCCCAGTCGTAAAATCATCTTGCCAATTGGTGAGATTTAGCAAATAATCCACTTTTAAAACTAAGTGTACTTTTTGTGTCATAGCATATTCTACCCCTACAAAAGGAGTTAATGCCATAAACCCATAAGTGCGATACGATGTGCTGTTATTTTCGAGTACAAAATCATCAGCAGTTGGCTCGAGCAGAGTTAAATGTTTCACACCACCGCCACCAATAGTTCCTCCAATAAAAGGCGTCCACGATTTTAAATACCAAGCACAATCTATCAATAAACCGCCCCATCCTACTGACACATAACTTTTATTCTGACCGTAATTCAAAGTCGATGTATAACCTTCAGATCCTACGCGTAAATGTCTCCCAAAATGCACACGAATGGCTCCGCCAAGTCCAAATGGAGCGCCTTTAAGTTGCATGGATTCACGCGCTGTTCCATCGTTATTATTCAAGGTAAATGGTTTGCTTTGTACATAACCGGTATGTACCATCATTCCACCAGAAAAACCGCTATACGCCATTTTCGACGGGGCTTTTTCTTCTCCATACAAATTTATTGTCAAAACCAAAAAAATACAAATACAACTCAGTGTCTGCTTTATTTTCATTAAATAGCGTTTTTTTGTCTAGTGAAAAAAGAGATTATTTAAAGTAATTCCGATGCACGCTCAAGTGCAACATTGATATTTGGACAGATGTTTTCAGCAGGAATAAATGTTTCAAAACCAGCTTTTAGAAGCGTTTCGTGAACAGATGGATTAACTCCTGACAAAACCATTTCAATACCTTCCTTACGCGATTGCTTACATAAGGTCTTCAAATTATGAATACCTGTAGAGTCGATAAATGGAACCTTACGCATACGAATTACTCGGACTTTAGGGGCATCGCCTACCGTTTTCATAATTTCATCAAATTTATTAGCAATACCGAAAAAATAGGGACCGTCGATTTCATAAACTTCCACATGTTCTGGAATTAGCAAAACTTCTTGCTCTACAGCGATATCCAACTCATCATTTGGGTCAATCTCATCACGAAAGACTTTAATCGAAGTGGACTCATTCGTACGTTTAATAAATAAAACAATCGCTAAAAGCAGGCCAACTTCGATGGCTATGGTCAAGTCGAACACAACAGTCAAGGTAAATGTAACAAGCATCACAATAAAATCCGACTTTGGATTTTTCGACAAAGCAACGATTGTGCGCCATTCACTCATATTGTAGGCAACCATTATGAGAACCCCCGCCAAGCAAGCCATGGGAATAAATCCCACCAATTTACCAAAAAACAATAATACTAATAGTAAAACAAACGCATGAATAATACCAGCCACAGGCGTTCGTCCGCCATTATTGATATTTGTCATAGTTCGTGCAATGGCGCCAGTAGCAGGAATTCCTCCAAAAAACGGAACAACTATATTCGCGATTCCTTGACCTATCAATTCTGTATTCGAATTATGTTTTCCGGCAATCACACCATCAGCCACCATGGCCGACAACAAAGATTCAATGGCACCTAATATGGCAATAGTAAAAGCAGCAGGAAATAGCTGTTGCATCAAACTAAAAATAGATTGTCCTTCAGCTAAATCTAATGTTGGCAGTTTAGGAGCAGGAATTCCCGATGGCAACGTGTACAAATCACCAATTGTTTGAATTCCTTCCATACCAGCAAAACGTTTCAAGAGCCAAACAGCTCCAGTTATAAGAACTATCGCAACTAACGATCCAGGAATTTTTTTAGACACTTGTGGTGTCAGCACAATAATGAGTAAACTCGCCACGCCGATAACCAAAGCCATCCAATTAATTCGTGAAAAATTATGAGCATAACATATCCATTTATCAATAAAATTAGCGGGCACTTTTGTCAATTCTAGTCCAAACAAATCATTCATTTGGGTAGAGAAAATAGTTAACGCAATACCAGCTGTAAAACCTATAATAACAGGATAAGGAACAAATTTAATTATATTTCCTAATTTAAAAACACCCATCAACACCAACAAAACCCCAGCCATCAAAGTAGCTATGGTTAGACCAGCAATGCCGTGTTGCTGAATAATGCCGTAAACGATCACAATAAATGCGCCAGTTGGCCCACCAATCTGCACTTTGGAACCACCAAATAGCGAGATGAGAAAACCAGCAATAATGGCAGTTACCAAACCTTCCGTCGGTCCAACTCCTGACGCGATACCAAATGCAATGGCCAAAGGAATAGCAACAATACCAACAATAATCCCAGCCATTAAGTCGGTCAAAAACCGCTCTTTGGTATAACCTTTCAGGCTGGTAATAATTTTGGGGTAAAAAACCTCTTTGAGAGAAAATTTCATTGTAAACAGCGTTTTTAAGATACAACTTCGCTTAAAACAGATACGTACTTAGCGTAAGTAATTATCTATCAAAAAATTATAAGAAATATAATAGTGAAAAATAGATTTACGAAGGTATACATTTACAATCAATAAAAAAAAGACTTTCAAATACCGAAAGTCTTTTTTGTGAAAAATACTAAGAAGTTGATTAGTTTTTACAATCAGCTTCGCTTTTTAGAACACGTTTATACGTACATGTCGAAAAAGAAGTGTCTAAATTCGCTTTCGTAGCATCGGCTTCAGATTTGGTCATATAACCATAAGTTACGACAGTTACACTACCGGTAGATGTTGTAAATTCATAACACCTTTCAGTGTTTGCACAAGAAGTCATTCCAAGTGCTGCAAGGGCAACTACTGCCACAATTAAAAATGTTTTTTTCATACTTAAAATAGAATAAAGAAAATTAGTTTATAAACGATTGTACTAACATTCCAACACAATTCTGCTAAAATTTAACTTGAGTAGAAAATG
>JAGNPC010000261.1 GCA_017989795.1 Paludibacter sp.
TATATGTAGTAGATGATATTGAAGTCGGTAATAAAAGTGTAATTCCATTGTGGTTATTTGTATTTTTATATTAGTACGCAATAAATTATTACAAAATGAAATAACGCCCTCACACAAACTATCGTTAAGGACGTAATAATAATAAACAACTCAAATTAATTATTAATAAATTTCTAACAAAATGGCTAAATCTAAAAAATTTTTAACCTGTGATGGAAATCAAGCTGCGGCACATATAGCATATATGTTTACCGAAGTTTCTGCTATTTATCCTATCACTCCATCCACTACAATGGCTGAATATGTAGATGAATGGGCATCAACAGGTCGTAAAAACATTTTCGGCGAAAAAGTACAAGTACAAGAAATGCAATCGGAAGCAGGTGCTGCAGCCGCTATGCACGGAGCACTACAAGCAGGAGCTTTGACTACTACTTTCACAGCTTCTCAAGGTTTGTTGCTAATGATCCCGAACATGTATAAAGTAGCCGGAGAATTACTTCCGGGTGTTTATCACGTTTCGGCTCGTGCTTTGGCTTCACATGCACTTTCAATCTTTGGTGACCACCAAGATGTGATGGCTGTACGTCAGGTTGGATGCGCAATGTTAGCAACCGGTTCTGTACAAGAAGTTATGGATTTGGCCGCTGTGGCTCACTTAGCTTCTATCAAAACGCGCGTACCATTTGTACACTTTTTCGACGGTTTCCGTACTTCACACGAAATTCAAAAAATTGAGCAACTGGACGCTGAAGATTTGGCTCCTCTTGTTGACCAAGAAGCCCTTAAAGGTTTCCGTGAACGTGCATTGAACAATGAAAATCCTGTTGTTCGTGGTACTGCTCAAAATCCAGATATTTACTTCCAGGCTCGCGAAGCTTGTAACCCTTTCTACGATGCAATTCCTGAAGTAGTTGAGCATTATATGGACGAAATGACCAAATTAACCGGACGTAAATATGGTTTGTTTGATTATTACGGTGCTGAAGATGCAGAACGCGTAATCATTGCTATGGGTTCTTCTACCGAAGCTATCCGCGAAGGTATCGACCACTTAATTGAAAATGGCGAAAAAGTAGGTTTGGTATCTGTTCACTTATATCGTCCGTTCTCAGCTAAACACTTCTTGTCAGTATTACCTAAAACAGCAAAACGTATTTGCGTTTTAGATCGTACAAAAGAACCGGGTGCTGGTGGCGAACCATTGTATCTTGATGTGAAAGACGTATTGTATGGTACTCCGGAACAACCAATCGTAGTTGGTGGTCGTTATGGTTTGTCTTCAAAAGACTTTACGCCTGCTCAAGTACTTTCGGTTTACGAAAACCTTGCATTACCAGAACCAAAAAATCACTTCACAGTAGGTATTGTTGATGATGTAACATTCACTTCACTTCCATTGAAAGAAGAGATTGCATTGGGTGGAGCCGGAACTATCGAAGCAAAATTCTATGGTTTAGGTGCTGATGGTACTGTAGGTGCTAACAAAAACTCTATCAAAATTATTGGTGACAACACAGATAAATATTGCCAGGCATATTTTGCATACGATTCAAAAAAATCGGGTGGTTTTACATGTTCTCACTTACGTTTTGGCGAAACTCCAATTCGTTCGACCTATTTGGTTACTACTCCTAACTTCGTGGCTTGTCACGTTCAGGCTTATTTGAAGTTGTATGATGTAACCAAAGGATTGAAGAAAAATGGTACTTTCTTATTGAATACTATTTGGAACGAAGAAGAAGTAAAGAAAAACTTACCTACCAAAGTAAAAAAATATTTAGCTGCTAATAACATCAGCCTTTATATTATTGATGCAACAAACATTGCAGAGCAAATTGGTTTAGGAAATCGTACCAATACTATTCTTCAATCAGCATTCTTCAAAATTACCAATGTGGTTCCTTACGAATTAGCAGTGGAAAAAATGAAATATGCTATCAATAAATCATATGGTAAAAAAGGTGAAAGCATTGTAAACAAAAACTACGCAGCTGTTGATCGTGGTGGAGAGTACACAAAAGTGGAAATTCCTGCAGAATGGGCTAACTTAGTTGATGGAACTGAAGCAATCACTGATATTGTACCAGCGTTTATTGGCGATATCGTTCGTCCTATCAATGCACAAGATGGTGATAGCCTTCCTGTTTCTGCATTTAAAGGTCGCGAAGATGGTACCTGGGAAAATAGTACCAGTAAACATGAAAAACGTGGTGTAGCTGCATTTGTACCTGTTTGGAATTCTTCAAACTGTATTCAATGTAACCAATGTGCTTATGTTTGTCCTCACGCTGCTATTCGTCCATTTATCTTAGACCAAGCCGAACAAGCAAATGCACCGTTTACCGATATGCTTAAAACTAATGGTAAACAATTTGCTGATACAGCATTCCGCATTCAGGTTGATGTACTTGACTGTATGGGTTGTAACAACTGTGTGGATGTTTGTCCGGGTAATAAGGGTAACAAAGCATTGGAGTTAGTGCCTATCGACACTCAATATCCAAATCAGGATAACTGGGATTATTGTGCAACTGAAGTAAAAAGCAAACAACACTTAGTAGACATTAAAGGCAACGTGAAAAACTCTCAATTGGCTACGCCATTGTTCGAGTTCTCTGGTGCTTGTGCTGGTTGTGGTGAAACTCCTTATGTAAAATTAGTTTCTCAACTTTTCGGTAGCCGTCAATTAATTGCTAACGCAACCGGTTGTAGCTCTATCTACTCTGCCTCTGCTCCTTCTACTCCATATACAGTAAACGAAGACGGTCGTGGACCAGCTTTTGCCAACTCTTTGTTTGAAGACAACGCAGAATTTGGTTTAGGTATGGTATTCGCAAACGACAACATGCGTGAGCGTTTGGTTCGTTTGTTTACTGCTGCTCAATCTGATGCTACTGTTTCTGACGAGTTGAAAGCTCTGTTTGCTGAATGGATTGAAAAACGTGAAATTGCTGATGAAACTGTAATTCTTGAAAAGAAAATTACACCGTTAGTAAAAGCGTCTGAAAGTGCATTGGTAAAACAAATTGTTGATTTGACTCAGTATATTGTCAAAAAATCGCAATGGATTATCGGTGGTGACGGATGGGCGTATGATATCGGTTTTGGTGGATTAGATCACGTAATTGCTTCAGGTAAAAACGTAAATATCCTTGTTTTGGATACCGAGATCTATTCTAACACAGGTGGTCAAGCTTCTAAATCGACTCCGGTTGGTGCAGTTGCTAAATTTGCTGCCTCAGGTAAACGTGTTCGCAAAAAAGACTTAGGAATGATTGCTGCTACTTATGGTTATGTTTACGTTGCACAAATTGCAATGGGTGCAAACCAAGCACAAACATTAAAAGCAATTCGTGAAGCTGAAGCATTTGACGGACCATCGGTTATCATAGCTTATTCTCCATGTATTAGCCACGGATTACTTGCCGGAATGGGTAAAGCTCAAGACGAACAACAACGTGCCGTTGAATGTGGATACTGGCACTTGTATCGCTTTAATCCAGACTTGGAAGCAGAAGGAAAGAACCCAATGATTTTAGATTCGAAAGAACCTCAATGGGATAAATTCCAGGACTTCCTGAAAGGTGAAGTACGTTACACTTCGTTGATGAAACAATTCCCAACAGAAGCACAAGAATTATTCACTGCAGCGGAAGTTAATGCTAAATGGCGTTACGATGGTTACAAACGTATGGCCGAACGTCAATTTTAATTGATAATTCATATATTCTAAAGAAGACTGCCCAAATTTGAGCAGTCTTCTTTATGTCATACAATAAGCTTACAATTTCTCAACCACAATCTCAATTTTCGAGAATTTTATTTCCACAAAATTAGGAATTTCTATAAATTAAGCTTTTTAGATGAGTTTATAGATTTTTATTGAAAAAAAGTCAATAATAATTTAATTCTTTCTTGGTTAATTCAAATAAAACTATTTAC
>JAGNPC010000262.1 GCA_017989795.1 Paludibacter sp.
TGTCTACGCAGGTATATCCACGTTTGCAAGTATTGTTTGGTGGTAAAGATGCCGAGCGTGAACCGCAAGAAATTGATGTAGAAGAGTTCATTGGCGTGAAAAGTTTTAAAGCCAAAGGGAAACGTTTAACTACATTTGAAATCAAAGATATTGTAGAGTTGGAGCCAACACGTTTTCCAGAAGTAGCTGATGAAGAGCCTGAAAATACTGATGAAATCGAGGAAAATGATGGAAATGAAAAAGTAGATAACGAAGAAGTAATAGACAAAAAGAAGATAATTGAAGATATTACTGGTCAGATGAGTTTGTTTTAATAAAATCTCCTTTATGCCACAACTTCAAATACCATCGTTGCAGGAACTTCCAGTAGTAGCTACTACTTTTATACGCTTACTTCCCAAAGATACCCGTATCATAGCTTTTGAAGCAGGTATGGGGGTAGGTAAAACTACTTTTATCAAAGCTATTTGTCAGGTGTTGGGTGTGCAAGATGTTGTCAATAGCCCTACGTTTTCTATCGTGAATGAATACGCTTGTAGCAATGGCGAATCTGTATATCATTTTGATTTTTACCGATTACAATCTCCCCAAGAGGCATTGGATTTTGGAGTGTACGATTATTTTGAAAGTGGCAATTGGTGTTTCATGGAATGGGCAGAAAATATTGCCCCCTTATTACCGACGGAAACTCTTTTCGTAACCCTAACGGAAAATCCCGATGGAAGCAGGGATATTCGGTTTTAATAAATGTATGTATTGGGGTTTTTTATGTCGCTCCTATGGAGCTTACTTTGTTTGCTGTGTTTTTATTCTATTATTATATCGCCCCTCTGGGGCTTAGTTTGGAGGAATTAGTTGCCGTCTATTTGATTTTCCATTTTCTGAAACCTTGTATTTTTATACCTTAAACGATTTCTTATCAAATGTGTTTCGTGCTCCGTAGGAGTACCATCATAATAGGTAATAGACAAATGAATAGCGAAGATTCGTAGGAGCGACATAAAACTTGCTTTTATTTCTTTATGTTATTATTATATCGCCTCGCTGGAGTTTTGGTGGGGAGAAAATTATTAATGTGCCTCTAACCAATTATCTCCTACACCACAATCAGCCACTAAAGGTACTCGTAGTGAAATAGCATGTTCCATCTCTTCAATTACGATACGTTTTACGATTTCCAGTTCACTTTTTAACACGCTAAAGTTCAGCTCATCATGCACCTGCATGGTCATTTGTGATTGTATATTTTCTTGTTCAAATCGTTGTGTAATACGTATCATGGCTATTTTGATTATATCGGCAGCAGAGCCTTGAATGGGTGCATTGATAGCATTTCGTTCGGCAAAGCCACGTACAAAGCTATTGGAGGAATTGATATCAGGTAAAAACCGTTTACGACCTAAAAGTGTTTCTACGTATCCTTGTTCTTTGGCTTTCGCAATGCTCGCTTCCATGTATGATTTTACTCCTGGGTAAGTATCAAAATACCCATCTATGAGTTCTTTGGCTTCGCTGCGTGAGATGCTGAGTCGGTCGCTGAGTCCAAATACCGAGATACCGTAAATGATACCAAAATTTGCTGTTTTCGCTTTGCGTCGCATATCACTGCTCACTTCTTCGATTGGAATTTTGTAAATTTTCGCCGCTGTAGCCGCATGGATATCGTGTCCTGAAAGAAAAGCGTCTACCATATTTTCATCTTGACTCAAATGTGCCATAATCCGCAATTCAATTTGCGAATAATCCGCAGAAAGGAATAAACACCCCTCATCGGGGATAAATGCTTTTCTTATTTCTTTGCCTTGAGCATCTCGTATGGGTATATTTTGCAGGTTCGGATTGCTCGAACTTAGTCGCCCCGTAGCTGTAATTGTTTGATTGTAAGAAGTGTGTATTTTTCCTGAATGTTTGTTTACTAATAGAGGCAAAGCATCAATATACGTGCTAAGGAGTTTTTTTAATCCTCGGTATTCGAGTATGAGAGGGACAATAGGATGTTTGCCTCGTAATTCTTCTAAAATATCTTCAGAAGTGGCATATTGCCCTGTCTTTGTTTTCTTCGCTTTATCTGTAATTTTCAATCGGTCGAACAATACTTCTCCAACTTGTTTAGCCGAACTAAGATTAAATTCAAATCCCACGTGTTGTTGTACGTTGTGTTCAATTTCTTGCATTTGTTCGGTAAGTACCAACGAAGATTGAGACAATGCTTGGGTATCAATACGTACACCTGCTCGTTCGATAGTACATAGGGTTTTTACTAAAGGCATTTCGATATCGAAGAAAAGTTTTTCTAAGCGATTGGCATGAAGCTCTTTTTCGAGTATTTCTTTTAGCTGAAAAGTTATGTCGGCATCTTCTGCTGCATAATTACATACTATAGCAGGGTCAATATCTTGTATATTTTGTTGGTTTTTTCCTTTAACTCCTACTACATCTTCGTAGTGAATTGTGCGGTATTTGAGGTAAATTTCGGCTAAGTAATCCATCCCATGTCTCAATTCGGGTTGGAGTACATAATGAGCTACCATCGTGTCGAATAGTTTAGCTCGTACAGACATGCCGTAATTTTGCAACATTAATAGGTCAAATTTTAGGTTTTGTCCTATTAAAAGGGTATGTTCGTTGTTAAATAGTGGCTGAATTTTTTCTAAAAAAAGTGCGGTTTCATCGAAAGAAGTAAAAGGTATGTAGTAAGCAGTATTTTTTTTCCAACAAAACGACATGCCTACTAGTTTGCTCTCATTGATATCTATGCCTGTTGTTTCTGTATCAAAACAAACCGTTTTTTGAGATAATAAATTAGCTACAAAGGCATCTATATCTTTCGCATTATTCAGTAAAATATAGGTAGGTTTAATTGTATCGATGGTATCCATTGTTGAAGTTGATCCCATTGCTGTACGTTCTTCTTCAGCATCATTTTCCTCAAACATGTCAAACAAATTGCCTTGCTGAGGAGCTTTTTTTGTAACACTTGTTTCTGGCTTACTGGCTTGTGATGCCTGCATTTTTGCAATAAAGGTGCGAAACTCAAGTTCTTCGTATAGTGTACGCAATTGATTTTCGTCTGGTTCGCTCAGTATAAGTTCCGATTCATGTAATTCAACAGGTACGTCGGTACGTATTGTGGCTAAAAATTTTGAGAAAGCGATTAAGTCCTTGTTTTCTTCCACTTTCGTTTTTAAGGCACCTTTCAGCTGTTCAGTATGAGCCAACAGATTGTCAATACTACCAAATTCTTGTAACAGTTTGACGGCGGTTTTTTCGCCCACGCCAGGGCAGCCCGGTATATTATCGCTACTATCGCCCATCAATCCGAGCAAATCTATTACTTGTTCGTGAGAAGCTAATTGGTATTTTTCTTTTATTTCTTCTATTCCTAGAGTTTCATACCCTCCCGTATGTTTGGGTCGGTACATAAAAATACGTTCAGACACAAGTTGCCCATAATCTTTGTCGGGAGTTACCATATAAGTAATAAAACCCGCTTTTTCTGCTTTTTTTGCGAGAGTACCAATTACGTCGTCCGCTTCAAAACCAGGCACCTCAATAATAGGAATACCATATGCTTTAATTATATTTTTTATAATGGGCAACGACGTGCGAATATCTTCGGGAGTTGATTCTCGTTGAGCCTTGTATGCCTCGTAAGCCTCGTGTCTAAAAGTCTTGCCAGATGGGTCGAAAGCTATTGCTATATGGCTTGGTTTTTCTCTTTTCAGAATGTCTTCTAAGGTGTTAACAAAACCGTAAATTGCTGAGGTGTTGAGTCCTTTTGAGTTGATGCGAGGGTTTTTAATAAACGCATAATACGCTCTGTAAACAAGGGCATAAGCGTCTAAAAGAAATAATTTCTTCATTGTAATTGTATCAGGTGAATATCCTATGAATTCATATCTTACAAAGATACAAACAAAAATGGGAGAAACAAACAGCCC
>JAGNPC010000263.1 GCA_017989795.1 Paludibacter sp.
TACACCAATGTTTTAATTAACGTTTCTCTGTCGCCATACAAATAATCAAGAGGAGCAATCTCAGGCATTGTATAAGCCCCAGGAGCTTGTTTTGTAACCGCACGAGCACAAGAAATTAATATTTGAGCAGTTAACGCCGGATTATTAATTTGCATGCTAAATTGGAGCAATTGGTTTTGGGTTTTACCCGAAACACCTTTGCGTTCAATTAAAACGCCATGACCCATGTCTTGCAAATTATCAAC
Source organism: Paludibacter sp. (assembly GCA_017989795.1). Taxonomy (GTDB): domain Bacteria; phylum Bacteroidota; class Bacteroidia; order Bacteroidales; family Paludibacteraceae; genus Paludibacter. Next base: position 246 of record JAGNPC010000263.1, read on the forward strand.
ACTAGCAACTTCCATAACGTGAGTTTCATCTTTACTGAAATACGAGTCAGTTTTAATAGCTTCTGTAACTTTTTCTAGTTTAGCACCATTTTCTAATTCCACATACACCATACGGCGATGAACGCCTGTACCCGTAGGGATAGTCATTGATAGAGCATTTTTTACTCCTTCTTTGGAACGTGCTACTACAGAGTGTCCCATACTCATACCTGGACCAAAATTGGTATAGGTAATACCTTTTGGAGCCATAGCTAACAATAGTGTTCGGATTACTGAGTCGCTACCTGGATCCCAGCCAGCTGAAATAATAGAGGCTGCATTTGTTTTTTTTCCAGCAACATCAAGCGATTGGCGTAGTTTCCAAAGTTCCTCTCCGTGAATGTCAAAGCTATCTACTGTACGAATGCCTTTTTTTACTAATTCTACCGCTGTTTCAGGAATGCTTCGGGTAGGACCACATAAAATAGCAACATCTACCTTACCTAATTCATCAATATTCGATACAATTTTAATACCATTTAGTTCGTTTGGTACATTTCCTACTGATGAAGCACGTCTTACTACGCCCATTAATTCCATATCAGGAGCCGCTTGTACAGCTTCTAATGAGAAACGACCAATGTTTCCGTAGCCTACAATGGCAACTTTTATTTTGTTCATAACTTAGTTTTTTTTAATTTTCAGATTCTTTTAAATATTCGTCCATAGCAGCGGCGGCTTTTCTACCATCTCCCATGGCTAAAATAACGGTTGCTCCACCTCTCACAATATCTCCACCTGCAAAAATAGCAGGTATATTGGTTTGCATGGAATTTTCGTTTACAATTACAGTTCCTTTACGAGATACTTCTAATCCTTGAATTGATTGAGGTACAAGTGGGTTTGGCGAAACACCCACACTCACTATTACCATATCAACTTCAATTAATTCGGTGGCACCTTCGATGGCAATAGGCGAGCGACGACCAGAAGCATCTGGCTCTCCCAATTGCATTTTTTGTAGCAACATGTGTGTTACTCTTCCTCTTTCATTGCCATGATACTCTATAGGATTGTGAAGTGTCAAAAACTCAATGCCTTCTTCTTTGGCATGTTTAATTTCTTCGATACGAGCAGGCATTTCTTCTTCCGAACGGCGATATACAATCATTGCTCTATCAGCACCTAATCTGCGGGCAGTTCTAACAGCATCCATAGCTGTATTTCCTCCGCCAATAATGGCAACACTTTTCCCTTTGTACACTGGCGTGTCTGATTCGGGGTTAGCGGCATCCATCAAGTTAACACGTGTAAGGTATTCGTTTGCTGACATTACGCCAATTAGATTTTCTCCTTTAATATTCATAAAGTTGGGCAACCCAGCACCGCTACCTACAAACATTCCTTTGAACCCCTCTTCAGATAGCTCATCGAATGTGATGGTTTTTCCTACGATACAATTGGTTAAGAATTTAACGCCCATTTGTCTAAGACACTCAATTTCAACATCCACAATTTTATTGGGTAAACGAAATTCAGGAATACCATATTTTAATACTCCACCAATTTGGTGTAGTGCTTCGAATACGGTTACATCATATCCACGTTGAGCCATATCGCCAGCAAAAGCAAGTCCTGCTGGTCCAGAGCCAACAGCAGCTACTTTAATGCCATTTTTATGAGGGATTTCAGGTACAGATATTTGTCCACTTTCTCTTTCAAAATCGGCTGCAAAACGCTCCAAGTAACCAATTGCAACAGCTGGTTTACCCATTTTTATGTGAATACATTGGCTTTCGCATTGCAGCTCTTGTGGACATACACGTCCGCAAACAGCAGGTAATGCCGATGTTTCTTTTAGCGTTTTTGCTGCTTCTAAAAATTCGCCCCGTTCAATGTTTTTGACAAATTTTGGTATGTTAATGCTTACAGGACACCCATTCATACACGTTGGGTTGGCACAGTCAAGACAGCGTTTAGCTTCAAGCAATGCTTGTTCAACGGTTAACCCAAGGTTTACTTCTTCTGAGTTTCTACTTCTAATAGTAGCATCTAACTCATTCATATGAACGCGTTCAATATTCGTACGTTCTTTGTTTTTCATGCTAGCACGTAATTCTTCTCTCCACGCTTCGCTTCTATCTACTAATGCCATGCTGATTATTTTTTTAAATTTGTCATTGATTCTGTTTCTTCATCTTTGTATGCATTCAAACGCATAAGTATTTCGTCAAAATCTACTTGATGTGCATCAAATTCTGGTCCATCAACGCATACAAATTTGGTTTTACCACCTACTGTTACGCGACAAGCCCCACACATCCCTGTTCCATCAACCATAATAGTATTTAATGAACATAATGTTGGCACCTCATATTTTTTTGTTAATAAAGATACAAACTTCATCATCACCGCTGGACCAATGGTAACACATAAGTCAACTTTTTCACGGTTGATAATATCTTCTACACCATTTGTTACAAGTCCTTTTTTACCATACGAACCATCGTCTGTCATTACAACTATTTCGTCAGAATGTTTACGCAATTGATCTTCTAAAATAATTAAGTCTTTTGTACGTGCAGCTAAAACTGTAATTACTCGGTTTCCTGCTTTTTTTAATGCTTCTACGATAGGTAGAAGTGGGGCAAGACCTACACCACCACCAGCACATACAACTGTGCCAAACTTTTCGATATGAGTTGCTTTGCCTAATGGTCCTACAAGGTCTGTTATATAATCACCTTCGTTAAGATTACATATTTTGGTAGATGAAACTCCCATCTTTTGTATTACCAATGTTATTGTCCCTTTTTCTAAATCAGACGATGTGATTGTTAACGGAATGCGTTCCCCTTTTTCTCCCACTTTGACTAGTACAAAATGTCCAGCACGACGTGATTTAGCTATCATCGGTGCTTCAACTTCTAACTTTACTACATTGGCAGAGAAGTGTTCTTTACTAATTATTTTATTCATTCTATAAAAATTAAAAGATTTTAAACAGCAAAACATTGCACATTATCAATATCTTGAATATCGACAACGTGCAATGAAATATATAAACAAGTATGTGTACTCTATACAATACCTTGAGCCATCATAGCTTTAGCTACTTTCATAAAGCCTGCTATATTTGCTCCTTTCACATAATTAACAAAACCGTCTTTTTCTGTTCCGTATTTTACACAGTTTTCGTGAATGTTGTTCATAATACCTTTCAAACGGGCATCAACTTCTTCTCTCGACCAGCTCAATCCGATAGCATTTTGAGACATTTCTAAACCAGAAGTAGCCACTCCTCCTGCATTGGCTGCTTTTCCAGGTCCATAAAGAATCTTGTTTTTCAAGAATATCTCAATCGCTTCTGGAGTTGAAGGCATATTTGCTCCTTCTGATACAGCAATACATCCGTTTGCCATAAGAGTTTTTGCATCGTCGCCATTCAATTCGTTTTGAGTAGCTGATGGTAAAGCGATATCACCTTTTTCAGCCCATACACGACCACCTTCTACGTATTTACAATTGTATTTGTCGGCATATTCTTTAATACGTCCACGTTGTACGGTTTTTAAATCCATTACGTATTCTAATTTTTCACGTGTAATACCTTCTGGATCGTAGATATAACCGTTTGAATCAGATAGTGTTACAGGAATTGCTCCCAATTCAATTAATTTTTCACAAGTATATTGAGCTACGTTACCCGAACC
>JAGNPC010000264.1 GCA_017989795.1 Paludibacter sp.
ACAGTATTTTGTTCATCACTTTTTTTTGCCAAAATTAAAATTCTATTTCAATTTCAATTCTTCTTCAAAATAGGCAATTGTTTTCTTTAAGCCATCTTCAAGCTGAATCAAGGGTTTCCAACCATCTAATAATGCATCGGCACGGCTAATGTCGGGTTGTCGTTGTTTTGGGTCGTCGGCTGGCAGGGCTTCGTAAACCAGCTTCGATTTTGAACCAGTGAGGTCAATAACCTTTGTCGCTAATTCGAGCATCGTAAATTCGTTTGGATTACCTACATTTACTGGCCCTGTTACACTGTCAGGCGTATTCATAAGGCGCACCATTCCTTCAAGCAAATCATCTACATACTGAAAACTGCGCGTTTGTAGTCCGTCGCCAAAAATGGTAATATCCTGACCTTTTAATGCTTGAACAATAAAATTAGATACTACGCGGCCATCGTCTGGGTTCATGCGTGGACCGTAAGTGTTGAAAATTCGGATGATTTTAATACGCACATCATTTTGGCGGTGATAGTCCATAAACAAAGTTTCAGCACAGCGTTTTCCCTCATCATAACAGGAACGTATGCCAATTGTATTTACATTTCCCCAGTACTCTTCGGGTTGAGGGTGTACGTGTGGATCGCCATATACTTCGCTAGTTGATGCTTGTAGTATTTTGGCTTTCACACGTTTAGCTAGTCCAAGCATGTTGATAGCGCCCATAACCGATGTCTTAACGGTTTTTATCGGGTTGTATTGATAATGCACGGGCGATGCAGGGCAAGCCAAATTGTATATCTCATCCACTTCGGCCATATATGGCGAAATCACATCATGGCGAACAAATTCAAAATAAGGATTACTTAAGTTGTGTTCGATGTTTTTACGTCTGCCAGTAAAAAAATTATCCAAACAAATTACTTCATGGCCTTGTGCCAATAGTTTATCGCCCAAATGTGAACCCAGAAAACCTGCTCCACCTGTAATTAATATTCTACTCATAATGTTATTTACTATTTATTCGTTTTCTATTTTCTATTTACAATTTACCATTTCATTCTTACATTCTTTCATTTCTTCATCATCCCCTTTTAGCTCTTTCCCAGTTTACACTTTGTGTTTTTTTTATGTATCTGCCAAAACCCATAAATACAGCATAATTCATTATGAAAAAGTAATATGGAATAAATAGTAGTTTAACCTTTAACTTTTTGTTTTCAAGTACCCATCCTAATAGAGCTGCTGCATAAAAAATTACTTGCAATGACAAAAATACCAAATAAAATTCAGAATTTGTTGCTAAAATAATATTTGTCAGTAATAAAAAAAGTAACGCAAGCGGTGTAATTGTCCAACGTAACACCCTATGCGAAATATATTGGAACGACAATAAGCCATAGCGAAAGATATTGAGTAGCGGATGTAAGCGCACAACCGACTGTATACCACCGGCTGCAATTCGTATTTTGCGTTTCAATTCCTCCTTTACATTGGCCGATGCGGTTTCGATAGCATAAGCTTCAGGGTCATAATCTATCTTATAGCCCTGCATTGCTACACGTAACGAAATAATAAAATCGTCGAGAAGGGTGTCGGGTTCAACCTCGTTAAAAAGTTCAGTTCGAATAGCAAATAGCTCACCAGCTGCTCCTACGGCCGAAAATAATTCTGCATCCCATCTTTTGAGTGTCGATTCGTATTTCCAATATAAACCTTCGCCGGCAGCCGAAGCTGCTTCACTAGCGCCATTAAATATGCGCTTTTCGCCCGATACACACCCAACTTGTGGATTATGAAACATTTCTGCAATTTTACGTATCGACTCTTTTCCTAATAAAGTGTTTGCATCTGAAAAAATGACTATCGGTGTTTTTACAAACTTTACAGCTCTGTTCATGGCTGCAATTTTTCCTGCTCGCTCGGGTTTATGAAGCACTTCTACATCTGCATATCTTGCTAAAATATTGGGCGTTTGATCGTCAGAACCATCGGTACACCACATTTGGTGTAACTTGTGCTGCGGATAGTTTAGCGATAAGGTGTTCTCTATCTTTTTTTGTACAAAATCTTCTTCGTTGTATGCAGCAACTAAAAGTGTGACCTCTGGTAACTCATCATCAGTTAATTGGATTTGTGTTTTCTTTTTAAAAATCCGTTTTATTTGTAATAATATAAATAGTACAATACCATACCCTAAGTAGGTGTAAAATACGATTCCGAGTAGTACCCAAAATATAATTTCAATTGTTTTCATACTATATTGATTTAATTAAACATGTATACTTATAATTTCTTGTGCTTTTTTTCGTGGCGATGAGGCAATTTTGAAGCTCTCAGGTGGATATCCACAAGATATAACGAGTAAAATAACTTCATTATCAGGAACTCCTAAAATCTTGCGCATCTGCATGTCTTTTACATTATCCACACTCCAATTGAGCGCACAAGCGGCTATGCGGTTAAAATGCAAGGCTTGCAGCAGTGTCATGGCAAACATACCTCCATTCAAGTGATTCTCATTTCGTTCGTGAATGTCTTTTGTAACCGAAATGACCGATGTGAGCACGATAAGTGTTTCGGCCAAATGTCCAAAACCTCTGTTGCCATTTTGTATAGCTAGAATTGCTTCTTTCTTTTGAGTCGATTTTACAATGTGTACACGAGTTGGCTGACGGTTGCAAAACGAAGGTGATTTTTGAGCCATGTCAACACATTGACTTAGTACATCTAACGGAATTGTTTTATTGGTATAGCTCCGTACCGAATATCGCGACTTGTTAAATACATCGAAAGCTGCATTAACGCTTTCAAAATAGTTCGCTTCGGTTGTTTCGAGCTGATTGGTTCCGTGTACATTCTCAAATCGGTTAATGATTTTCAGTAAGTTTTCGGTTACTTCATTGTCTAATTTAAACCCTATTTCTGTATGAAATGCTGCATATTCTTTGAGTACAGTAACCGATTGCGAAAATTCTAAAGCGTCGAAATCGAGGTTCATACGTTCGTATCTTACTACTACTTTGCATAAATCTATCACTACTTGTTTGCCAAACCCTGGTCGTGGCTCGGGCATGGTAAGCCCTTTCTCAACGATATGGTAAAGCAACGTTAAATCGCGTTTAACCTTTTCGGCTGCCGAATTATTGTATACTTTATCGTACACACGTCTTTTTATATCAAAACTTACCGCTTTTTTGGCTGTGTGCAAATAATACCAATAGCTTAATTTTTTTGGCATTAATTCTTTTACCTTATTCTTAATTGAATTAATCATATCTTATTTTCGTTTAATGATTTTATGTATAGGTTTTGTTATCAATTCTTTTTCGTATTTGTTTAGCCCAAAAATCCACAATGAAACACTGTAAATAAGCATAAATAGGATAGCGAAAATTATAAAGTTTGGAATGTAATGCAGGTCTAAATACCGAAAGAAAACATATCCAGCTATAGTAGGTAGTATTAATGAGGGTATCAATTTGGCTATTTGTTGCATAAAGTAAATGATATTTAATCCAATTTTAGTGTGATAATACCAGTTCATTATCAATACATTACCTATGGTTAATGCTATTGAAGTACCTAATGCCGCACCTATTCCACCGTACAGCTTAACTAAAGGAATGGAAATGCCAATATTTCCTATAGCTATAAATAAATATACCCACGACCGAAATTTATGTTGGTTTTTTGCGCGTTGTATTTCAATACCTAAATTTTGAATTAGTGGAATGGTAACAGGTACTATTAATAGTATAGCAATATAGTATGATTGACTATAATCTGGCCCAGCCCATAGAGTTATAAATGGCATTCCAAAAAATATTAATAGCCCAATAACCTAAGCAAGAACAATAAACTGTAACCGTCCGAGTCGAGCAAATAGCTCTGTGAGCTCCCAGTTACTACAATTACGTGCCACCATTTCGTTTACACGCGGAATATACA
>JAGNPC010000265.1 GCA_017989795.1 Paludibacter sp.
GTTCACAACCGACTGACTCATAGCTTGGAGGTAGCCTGCGTGGGTCGCTCATTGGGCAACTTGGTAGCCCAAAAACTGCAAGCATCTTACCCCAACAACCCCTACTTTACGGAGATTGGCTCTATTGTTTCGGCTGCTTGCTTGGCCCACGATATGGGTAACCCGCCTTTTGGCCACTCGGGCGAGGAGGCTATAGCCACCTATTTTTCGGAAGGGAACGGGCGACACCTAGAGGCCGTGCTAACACCAGAACAATGGAAAGACCTCACCTGTTTCGAAGGCAATGCCAACGCCTTACGCTTACTCACACATCAGTTTCGTGGACGCCGAAAAGGGGGTTTTGTACTTACCTATAGCACACTGGCTTCTATCGTGAAATATCCGTATGCGTCGATTCATTCGGATGTAAAAAAACAGAAATTTGGCTTTTTTGATTCCGAAAAGGCCGACTTTGAGAAAATTGCTTCCGAATTGGGCATCATCGCTTCCCCATTAAACCCCAACCGCTATGCACGTCACCCGCTCGTTTATTTGGTGGAAGCAGCCGACGATATTTGCTATCAGATAATGGATATTGAAGATGCACACAAATTACGAATTCTCACATCGGGCGAAACGGTAGAGCTTCTGATGGGCTTTTTTGATGACGAACGCAAAATACGTCGCCGCGAAACAATGCTCATGGTGAGCGACATCAACGAACAGATAGCTTACCTCCGATCGTCGGTTATTGGCACGCTGATAGACCAATGTGCAACGGCATTTGTGGCCAACGAAAAGGAAATACTTAGCGGTGAGTTTTCGTCTACATTGATAAAAAAAATTGACCCTATTGCTGTAGCAGCCTATAGCACTTGTTCCCAAACGGCCTACAAACGCATTTATCGATCGCCTGTGGTGTTGGATGTAGAATTAGCGGGCTTCAAAATTATCAGCACACTGCTTGAGCATTACATTGAAGCTGTATTGAATCCCGAAAAAGCCTACTCCAAAAAACTTTTATTTAGCATACCCGAACAATACGATACGCAAAGCGTTGATATATACAGCAATGTAATGGCCGTTCTCGATTACATTTCGGGCATGACGGACATATACGCATTGGATTTGTATCGAAAAATTACGGGAATTAATATACCGGGGGTATGATGTGATGAAGAAATGAAAGAATGAAAGAATGTAAAAATGAAATTGAAAATAATAAATGTATTGATGTGGTGAATGTAAGAATATCAACTGCAAATCGAAGTATAACGAAGCTCCCTATATATCAAGACTGCAAACTGCAAACTTCTTCTTACCTCTTACCTCTTACTTCTAACTTCTAATTTCTAATTTAAATAATCATGCGTATTTTAAATGAATTCAAAGAATTTGCCATGCGTGGCAATGTTATCGACTTAGCTGTCGGTGTAATTATTGGTGGTGCTTTTGGTAAAATAGTGGCTTCGTTGGTAGCCGATGTTATTATGCCTCCTATCGGTCTATTAGTTGGCGGTGTTACTTTTACCGATTTAAAGCTCGAAATGAAAGCAGCTGAAATGATTGATGGTGTAGAGAAAGCAGCCGTTACTCTTAATTACGGAAATTTCTTGCAAACAACTTTCGATTTTATTATTGTAGCATTTGCCATTTTTATGTTTATAAAAGGCATGAATAAGCTAAATAAAAAGAAAGAAGAGCCTGCACCCGTTGAAGCTGCGCCGGCTCCTCCAGTGGCATCAGCCGAACAACAATTGCTTACTGAGATAAGAGATTTGCTTCGCGATAAAAAGTAAATTGAGCTTATTTATCGTGAAAACGCTACCGTTTGTCGATTTTTAGTTGTGAAAATAAGCTATGCGACTTACTTTTGCTGCATAATTTTAAAAAATCAATTAAAATGGAAAACGAATTGAAAACTGACTACAAACAAAACAGGTCGAAAGGCTTGGGGTTTGGTTTAATATTGGTAGCGATTGGTATTTTAACCCTCGGGTTTAATTTTGGATGGATAGACTCACCGCTCAAACGGGTACTCTTTTCGTGGCCTATGATTTTGGTTGTAATTGGTACAGCCAAAATCATTAAGCGCGATTATTTTCCTGCCGCCATCCTCTATACTATTGGCTTTTTCTTTCTAATGCCCCGCATTATTGGTGCCTACCCAGCGTACTTCCCTAATTTCGATGGCGGATTTACGCACACTTTCTGGCCAGTACTGCTCATTATTAGCGGCATAATGCTTATTTTAAATAAGTTGTACGGAAACCCCAGCAACTGTTCGCATAGGTATAATGCAAAATGCTCAACGACAAAATCTGATGGCTACAGCAGCAATTCAACAGGGTCGTTCGAGAAAAACGCTATTTTTGGTGGCGGCGAACACATTGTGCTGGAACCAAACTTTTCGGGCGGCGAAGTAAATGCAATTTTCGGAGGCTTAACGCTCGATTTACGTCACAGCACGCTAGCCGAAGGTGTTTCACGCCTGGAAGTAAACGCCGTTTTTGGTGGCGTTACCATCATAGTACCACGCGATTGGTTTGTAGAAACGCAGATGGATGCCGTGTTTGGTGGTTTTGAAGATAAACGACTCATTAAGGATCCCGTTAACCCGCAACGAAAATTGATCATTAAAGGTGCATGTGTTTTTGGTGGTGGCGAACTTAGAGATTAATAAAGCATGCTAAATGAACTTGTAAACAAACTGGTAGCAGTGTGGCGATATGCATTGGTTTTTGCATTATTTGCACTGCTACAAAGTTTTGTCGTGCTTCACTATTTGCAGGCGCCACTTACGCTTATATTGGTCGATGCATTTAGCTTTGCATTGCTCTATTTTGCATTAACTATTCTGATTGAAAACACCATACATTACGGCAAGTTTCAGCAGTTGCCAAAGCTGCACGAAATGCTCATTTACACCGCACTTACGGCACTGTCGTTGGTTGTGCTCTATGTTACCGCAACTGTATTGTACCCCTTATTCCCAGCAGATGCCAGCGCTGAATTCAGTCATTTTTTGCCCATACGCATGCTAATATCGCTACTAGTATTGTCATTAATTTTACAACATTGTCAGCACAGCAAGAGCAATTTGGAGCCAATAATTGATAGCGAACAAATGCCTGAAATTCCTTTACAAGCAGTGCAAACATCTGATTCCGAAAGCACAAGCAGCAAGCCTGAGTTGCTTCAGCGAGTTACCGTAAAATCGGGCAGCAAAATACAGGTGATAGCAACAGCCGATATTATTTCGTTGCAGGCCGATGGCGACTATGTGCACATCTACACCCTCACAGGCAAGTATATGAAGGAACAAACCATGAAGTACTTCGACGAAAACCTACCCGCCGACCTATTTGCACGGGTACACCGCTCCTGCATTGTAAACATACACGCCATAGCGCGCATTGAACTGTACGACAAGCAAAGTCAGCAGCTCACACTCAAAAACGGACAACAAGTAAAAGTAAGCCAAGCAGGCTACAAACTGCTTCGCGCCAAACTTAATTTGTAAAAGAGCGAATATCTAAAAAAGGGATTTATGTCAATATTGTTTTTTCGATTTGACTGAGGGATACAATCATCTTGCGTTGTATTTATACATTTATTTTTTTTGAATATTCACAAAGAAACATTACCTTTGTGAAAGCATTTAGATAAATATTAAATTTTTTATTATAACATATCTACTCATCGTGAATCGTTTGTTTCTTAATTTAAATTTCTGATAAAAATAAACTAGCATATTTATACTCAATTAGTCATTCAAATTTATCAATTATGAAAACATTTTTACTCAAAACAAAACAAGTCCTAGTGATTTTTGCCTTACTATTCATCTCAAGCAACTTATTTGCTTATGTATCAACTCCAACTTACATTTTGGTTTCAGGAATCACCTCCCACCCGAGTGCAAATGGCACCTATACAAAACAGAGCGGCAC
>JAGNPC010000266.1 GCA_017989795.1 Paludibacter sp.
ACTTTTATAGCTGATAGTTTGGCTAGGCCTACACTTTACTCAAATTTTAATAGTACCCTCGCTGGGAATCGAACCCGGATCTAGTGTTTAGGAAACACTTGTTCTATCCGTTGAACTACGGGGGCATATACCTTGTTGTTAAAACAGGCTTCTATTAAAGTGTGTGATAGAAGTTTATATTAGTTGGAACACAAGTAGAATTATCGCAACACACGTGTTAATAATTTAAAAACAACAAATTTCCCTTGAGAAAAATTTGCTAACATTCAAAATATATTGTATATTTGCATGCTTTAAAGAACCGCTATTCTTTCTTGAATAGCATAAGCCACTTTTTAGTGGCTTTTTTTATATCTAAGAATTATGAAACGAGTTACTTTTTATGTTGATGGCTTTAATTTCTATTATGGGTTAAGAACCGAAAAAAGAGTTAATAAAGAGTGGAAAAAAGCATATTGGATTGATCTCGTGAAGCTTTTTGAGCAGTTTTTAGGAGAAAATCAGACCTTAGTAAAAGTAATTTATTTCACAGCCAGCCCATTAAACACTGACAAAAGCAGCAGACAAAGTGCATTTCTAAATGCAAACAAGCTTATCAATGGAGATAAATTTGAAATTGTACGAGGGAAGTATCTTGAAAAAAAGATTACTTGTCCCCAATGCAAATACACAATATCAAGACCTGAAGAGAAAAAAACAGATGTTAATCTTTCAATTCGGATGATTGCAGATTGCGTCAAAGACAAATCGGATATATTAGTGTTGGTGAGCGGAGATAGTGATTTCATACCCCCTGTTGAATTTATACAAAAAAACTATCAAAATAAAACAGTCAAGGTCTATTTTCCTCCAACAATTTTCAGCTATGATTTAGATTTAAACATGAGAAACCATAGAAGTAAAACAATTCTATTGAAAAATAATCTCCCCAAATTTATTAATAGTAAAATGGAGGATTTAGTAGAAATTGGAGAAAAAAAATTCACAATACCTGAAAAATGGAAATAAGATAATGAGTGCCTGCCTATCAAGTTTTAGACAGGCTCGTTTTTTTTGAAACTATAGTAGAACTTTTATCTAAAAAAACTAACAATATTTGTAGATAAAAAAAGCCTATTCAGTTACGAATAGGCTTTTTTTGTACCCTCGCTGGGAATCGAACCCGGATCTAGTGTTTAGGAAACACTTGTTCTATCCGTTGAACTACGGGGGCATTTTTTATATATACTGCAAAAGTACAATAATTTTTATTAACTCGAAAACGTATTTTATTGCTATTGCAAATGATTTGTTTTTTATACCTTTGTATTTGAATTCTGTTATTGCAGAGATAAACTCATCAAATAGCTTATGTATAAATTAATTTACAGCGCACTACACCTAGTCACCTTGTTACCTTTAAGAGCATTGTATTTTTTTGATGACTTGATGTATTTCATACTGTATTATGTAATTCGATACCGCCGTGAAGTAGTTCGTCGGAATTTATTAAATTCTTTTCCAGAAAAACAACTACCTGAAATAAAAAAAATTGAGCGACAGTTTTATCGTCACTTTTGTGATATTTTCTTTGAAGCTATTTACCGCTTAAATATATCCCAAGAGGAGTATATGAAAAGAGCTCAAATTGAAAACATTGAAGCTATTCATGAAGTATATGCGCAAGGAAAAATTGTCATTCTCGCGCTAGGCCATTTGGGTAATTGGGAATGGACACCTGTTATCAACTTCTACGTACCCAAAGATTCGCAAATGTATGCTGTATATAAACAGCTTAAAAACAAACATGTTGACAAGCTAACCTGCCAACTAAGAACAATTCACGGCGGTGGAGTTATCGAAATGGGTAGTTTAATAAAAACGATGCTTCACATGAGCAAAAAAGACATGAAAGCAATGTTTTTGATTTTAGGCGATCAACGCCCAAAACGCGATTACAATAGATTTGAAATGGAATTCCTAAATCAAAAGACATCTGTATTTATGGGCATCGAAGTTTTAGCAAAAAAATTCGATTATCCTGTGTATTATTTATCCAGCACCCTTTTGAAGAGAGGATATTACAAATACACATTTAAACTTGTAACTTCAAACCCTCTCGAAGAACCTGAATTTAGCATTACCGAAAAATACATGCGATTACTCGAAGAAGACATACGCAACAATCCTCACCTATGGTTGTGGACACACGACCGCTGGAAATTTAACCGCAACAAGTAATGTTGCGGTTTTTTTTTATCAAATAATCAATGAGCGAGTCACATTTTTCACTCCTTTAATCTGCTGAATCTTCTTAATCACCTGTTCCAGGAATTTGTTTTCGCTCACCATTAGGGTTAAATTACCTTGAAATAAGCCGGCATTTGAATCCACCGAAATAGAACGTAGTGTTACATTTTTATCTTTAGATATAAGCGACGTAATGTTGGCTACAATGCCTATATCGTCGTGTCCCACAATGCGAAGAGTGATTGGATATTGCGACCCAACGGATTTGCCCGACCATTTAGCCTTCACGATACGGTAATTGAAACGTTCAATCAACTGAGGAGCATTAGGGCAGTCGGTACGGTGAATTTTGATACCGCCACTCACCGATACAAAACCAAACACCTCATCGCCGTAAATAGGATTACAACATTTAGATAGTTTAAAATCCACATTCTTCAAATCTTGGCCTATAACCAACACATCCTCTTTGGTGTCGTTGCTACGCGCCGAATCATTCGAAAACCCTTCGGCGCTTCGCACTTCTGCATTATCTGGATTCACATCCTTTTTATCCAAGTCGAGATAAGCATCGCGCACATCCAGCACATCCAGTTTTTCTTGCGCTACCTCTTGGTAAAAGTCGCTAACCGTTTTGAAGCCTTTTTTCTTAGCCAGTCGCGAAATTTTACCATCATCAAGGTCTATCTTCCAGTTCTTGAAGCGGCGCACTAATGTTTCGCGCCCCATCTCAGCATCCTTGTATTCCACCTCTTTAAGTGCCTGACGGATTTTATTTTTAGCTTTGGAGGTAGTAACAACTTGCAACCAGGCCTGACTCGGCTTTTGCGAAGGTGCCGTCAATACTTCTACCTGATCACCGTTGTTAAGCACATACTTAATGGGCATATTTTTGCCATTAACTTTGGCACCCACACATTTGCAACCTAAAGCAGAGTGAATTGAAAATGCAAAATCGAGTGCCGTAGCCCCTTTTTGCAATTTATGTAAATCGCCATTAGGCGTAAACACAAACACCTCCTTGTCGTACAAGTCGAGTTTAAACTCGTCCATAAAATCAACCGCATTTAGGTCGGGGTTTTCAAGTATCTCGCGAATGCTTTTGAGCCATTCGTCCATGCCATTTTCACTCTTAATGCCTTTGTATTTCCAGTGTGCTGCCAGCCCTTTTTCGGCCACCTCGTCCATGCGCACTGTGCGAATCTGCACTTCAACCCACTTATTTTGAGGACCAAGCACAGTGGTATGTAAGCTCTCGTATCCGTTCGATTTAGGAATAGATAACCAATCGCGCAAACGTTTAGGATTTGGCTGATACATATCGGCCACGATGGAATACGCTTGCCAACAAGCTGCCTTTTCCTTGTCAGAAGGCACATCGAAAACAACACGAATAGCAAAAAGATCGTAGATATTTTCGAAAGGTGTATTTTGTTTTTTTATTTTATTATAAATAGAATGAATTGACTTTGTACGACCTTTAATCTCAAACTTGAACCCCAATTCGGTTAGTTTCGTTTTGAGCGGAGCAATAAACTGACTAATAAACTCATCGCGAGAGCGTTTCGATTCGTTCAACTTACGAGCAATATCTTTGTAGATATCCCTACTTGTATGTTTTAATGATAAATCTTCGAGCTCCGTTTTGATAGCATACAAGCCCATAC
>JAGNPC010000033.1 GCA_017989795.1 Paludibacter sp.
GCCAATAACAAATGTTCGCTATCGGCAGTTTCGTTCATGAGCGAACGTGCTTCGAGCTCCATAATTTTTTTTATGCGCTCTGTGCTTTTAAGTAAAGGCAATGCGGCACCAGCAGGATCCATATCTGTACGAATCTGACTTTCAATATTTTGCTTCAGAGTAATTAAACTGACATTTGACAACTGTAATAGATCAACAGCTTTACCAATACCGTTACGTAAAATTCCGAGCAGTAAATGTTCAGGCCCTATATAGTTATTACCTAAACGCTCAGCTTCTTGAGCGCTGTATAACAATATATTATGTAATGTTTCAGAATAATTTATAGTCATAATATGTACTTATGTGTTTAAATGACAAATTTAAAAAAAAGTTTGAATGATTCGATTCAAATTCGAATAAATATTGTCGATGAATACTTATGTTTAAAACCCTCAATAATAATACCTGAAAAAAAGTTCTGACAAAAACAGCAAAATTGGCAGTATATACGGGCAGAAATGAAAAAATTGCTTAGCTTTGCGTCTGTTTTTAACAATTTGCTATAGAATAGAAACGATTAAAACACTAAAAAAGTTTATGTCAGAAAAAATATCAACGTCACTTCGCGATTCTAAAACGGCCCGCTGGTTCGTATTAATTTTAGTTTCGTTTACCATGCTCTGCATGTATTATTTAACAGATGCGATGGCGCCATTACAGAGCGACTTACAATCGACTCTAAACTGGTCGGCCACGGAGTACGGATTTTTCACGAGTGGTTATGGCTGGTTTAATGTATTTTTGCTGATGCTGATTTTCAGCGGAATGATACTTGATAAATTAGGTACGCGTATAACCGGCATGATGGCCATATTTATAATGCTTACAGGGGCGATAATTAAATATTTAGCCATTTCGGGATTTATTGAACCTGGAACGTATGAATTATCGATTGGATCATGGCAATTAATCAGCCCTACATCAAAATCGGCCGTTGTAGCCGGTTTAGGATTTGGGGTTTTTGGTGTGGGGAGCGAAATGTTTGGTATATCAGCCAATAAAGCAGTAGTTCGTTGGTTTAAGGGGAAAGAAATGGCGCTGGCTATTGGTTTAAACACGTCGACTGGACGTATAGGTACAGCATTGGCCATGTTTACTCCACAGCCATTGTACCAATTAACACACAACTTAAGTGCCCCCATAATTGTAGCTATGATACTTTTAGCTTTAGGCTTAATTGTATTTATATTCTTCACATTTTTAGATAAAAAGTTAGATAACGAAGAATCGGCGGCTGGAATCAAAAATACGGACGAATTTAAATTTACCGACGTGATGGACATTGCACGTAACAAGGCATTTTGGTATATTGCCGCATTGTGTGTATTGTTTTATTCAGCGGTTTTTCCTTTTATAAAATACGCCACCAATTTAATAGTTCAGAAATTTGAAGTTAGCGGTGATATGGCAGGTTATATTCCAGCATTGTTACCCTTTAGTGCTTTGCTACTTACACCACTTTTTGGTGGAATTTCGGACAAAAAAGGAAAAGCAGCAAGCATTATGATACTTGGTTCGATACTCTTGGTAATTGTACATTTGTTATTTTCTATCCCATCACTTAATAGTTTAAGTGTGGCAATAGGCTTAGTTGTATTGTTAGGTATTTCGTTCTCCCTTGTTCCGTCGGCCATGTGGCCAGCCGTAGCTAAGATTATACCTCACAGCAAATTAGGCACGGCTTACGCGATGATATTTTGGGTGCAAAACTGGGGCTTAATGGGTGTTCCATTACTGATCGGCTGGGTGTTGGACAAATATTGCATTATTGGCACAACTACTAAAATTGTAGCTGGACAAGAGCAAATTGTAACGCTTTATAGCTACAGCATACCTATGCTTATTTTTGCTGCATTTGGATTAATAGGAATTGCATTTGCATTATTACTGAAAGCTGAAGATAAGAAAAAAGGATATGGACTTGAATTACCAAACGTAAAAGAGTAATTATCAGTCAACAAGAAACAACAAGCCCACCATTAACAAAATTGATAATGGTGGGCTTGTTGTTTGAAATTCGCGCAAAAAAAAAAATTAGTAAGCTAATACTTTATAGCTTCAACAATGCTCTTTTCAGTTTGTTCAAATAATGAATTGTAATCAGTACCTTTTACAGAAATCGGCTGATGTACTGTAAAAGTTATATTATTACCCATTCCTAAGGGGAAACTTCCGTATTTAAACACTTTCCACGAATTATTGATAGTAACAGGCACTACAATAGCGTCTGGCGCATATTTGCATAGAATTTTCAGTCCGTTAGGTGCAAACTCCTTCGGTTTTCCATCGCGGGTTCGAGTACCTTCGGGGTAAATAATTGCCGAACGGTTATACTTATTAATGTACTCACCTAGTTGTTTTAGCACTGGCAATGCTTGTTTGGGGTCTTTACGATCGATTAATACCGAGCCACCATTGCGAAGATTATAGGAAACACTGGGGATATTTTTACCTAGCTCAATTTTGCTTACAAACTTAGGGTGAGCCTTACGAAATAACCATGCCATACCAACAATATCAAATAAACCCTGATGATTAGCAACAAATATTATCGGTTTATCTTGGGGTACTAATTCGATATTTTCGGCTTTAATTTTAGAAAAAGTGAACCACAGGGAACTTTGTAAGAAAAAATCAAGCCAATCGACACTACGCTTATGAGCCTGATAGCCAAACACTCTAAAACAGATCCATTGGATAGGATGAAAAATTAAGATAGCCAACAAAAACCAAAGATAGGTAAGCACAGAGAAAGGATAAGAAAGTAGTTTCATAGAATATACTTAATTGATAATTTTCACAAAAATACGATAATTTGTTGAATGAAAAAAAACAAGTTCTTTGTTCTTTATTGTTTTTTGGCCATTTCTTTAAATAGATAAACATTATTTCTGCTTAATTTTTTGTAATTTTGCCGCAATTTGCAAATTTATACCCATGAGTAACGAACTAAGTGAACAAGAACAGTTCAGACGACAGAGTCTAACTGAATTACGAAATTTAGGCATTGATCCATATCCTGCCGCATTGTACCCAACTGATGCATTTTCGACTGATATAAAGGCTACATTTAATGACGATGCGCCACGCCGCGACGTTTGTATAGCTGGACGTATCATGAGCCGCCGCATTATGGGAAAAGCCGCATTTATTGAGCTTCAAGACTCAAAAGGCCGTGTACAAGTGTATATTAGTCGCGACGATATTAACACCGAAGCGCAACCCGAAATGTACAATACCGTATTTAAAAAACTTTTAGATATTGGTGATTTCATTGGTATTAAGGGGTATATTTTTCGTACGCAGATGGGCGAAATAAGTGTCCATACGCAAGAATTAACAGTATTAAGCAAATCACTTAAACCGCTACCAATCGTAAAATACAAGGATGGTGTAGCATTTGATGCATTTGAAGACCCTGAGCAACGCTACCGCCAACGTTATGTTGATTTAGTTGTGAATGAAGGTATTAAAGATATATTTTTGAAACGAACACGCGTTTACAACTCTATGCGCGAGTATTTTAATGCCGAAGGGTACATAGAAGTTGAAACACCCGTATTGCAACCCATACCTGGCGGTGCCTCTGCTCGTCCGTTTATGACACACCATAATGCACTCGACATACCGCTTTACATGCGTGTAGCAAACGAGTTGTATTTAAAACGCCTCATAGTTGGTGGATTTGAAGGCGTATACGAATTCTCGAAAAATTTCCGCAACGAAGGTATGGATCGTACTCACAATCCAGAATTTACGGCCATGGAAATTTACGTAGCCTACAAAGATTACAATTGGATGATGGAATTTACCGAAAACATGATTGAAAAAATCTGTATGGATGTAAATGGGACCACCGAATTGACTGTTGGCGATAAAAACATAAGCTTCAAAACACCATTTAAACGTGTTACCATGATTGATGCCATCAAAGACCATACAGGTATTGATATCAACGGCATGAACGAAGATCAACTACGTGAAGTTTGTAAAACACTTCATATAGAAGCTGATGAAACAATGGGCAAAGGCAAAATGATTGATGAAATTTTTGGCGAAAAATGTGAAGGCAATTACATACAGCCAACATTTATAACCGACTACCCAATGGAAATGAGCCCTTTGTGCAAACGCCATCGCGAAAACCCAGAACTCACCGAACGTTTTGAACTTATGGTAAATGGTAAAGAGTTGGCCAATGCTTACTCTGAGCTTAACGACCCTATTGATCAACTTGGACGTTTTCAAGATCAACTTAAGCTAAGCGAAAAAGGCGACGATGAAGCCATGTTTATCGACATGGACTTTGTACGTGCATTGGAATATGGCATGCCTCCAACATCAGGTATGGGAATAGGTATGGATCGCTTGGTGATGCTTATGACTGGACAACAAGCAATTCAAGAAGTGTTATTTTTCCCACAAATGAAACCCGAAAAAGTGGTAAAGAAAGAAGGTCCTGAGAAATTTATTGCCATTGGTATACCTACCGAGTGGGCTGAGCTAATAATCAAAACAGGAATTTTAACTGTAGAAGCTCTAAAAGGCTTAAACCCCAATAAATTTCACCAGGATATTTGCGGATATAATAAGAAACACAAGCTTGAACTCACAAACCCTTCGAAAGAAGAAGTAGCTGCTTGGATTGAAAAGGCTTAAACTCATACTGATTGTAGAACTTTTACAAGGTAACACAAATCAATGCGTTCAAAAAACAGTAGCAATAAAAAATGATTAACGAAAAAAGTAAAATAGCAGTTTTAGGTGGTGGTAGCTGGGCAACAGCTATTGCCAAAATTGCACTCGTAAACTCACACGAGATTGTCTGGTATATGCGCAGACAAGATCAGATTGATGAGTTTATACGCAGCAGCAAAAATCCCTCCTATTTAACTGGGGTAAAATTTGATACTGATAGAATAAAATTCACAAGTAATATCAATCATGCAGTAACATCGGCCGACATCCTGATCTTTGCAACGCCATCACCTTTTTTAAAACAACATTTAAAAAAACTAAAGCGAAAATTAGATAAGAAGATCATCGTTACGGCCATCAAAGGTATTGTTCCCGACGAAAACATGATTGTATCCGACTATTTTGAGCAAAAATACAATGTGCCCAAAGAAAATATGATGGTTTTAGCAGGCCCTTGTCATGCCGAAGAAGTAGCTTTAGAGCGCCTATCCTACTTGACCATAGGCTGTTGCGATCGCAACAAGGCTCGCGCTTTGGCTCAAAGATTTAACACTAGCTTTGTACGAACATCCATTAGCGACGACATTCATGGAATAGAATATTCATCAGTCATGAAAAATATATATTCCATTGCCGCAGGCATTTGCCACGGTTTGAAATACGGCGATAACTTTCAAGCAGTACTCATCTCTAATGCCATACAAGAAATTAGCCGTTTCTGCAATGCCATTGACCCGCTTCACCGCGACACCAATGAGCCTGCCTATTTAGGTGATTTACTGGTAACTGCCTACTCCAATTTTAGCCGTAACCGTCTTTTTGGAACCATGATTGGCAAAGGTTACTCTGTTAAAACAGCTCAAATGGAAATGGAAATGATTGCCGAAGGATATTACGCCACCAAATGTATTTACGAAATTAACGAGAAATACCAAATTGAAATGCCAATTGTGGATGCAATTTACGAAATACTGTACAACCGTTCATCGCCAATTCTCGAAATCAGAAGGTTGACTGAGAAACTTAAATAAGTTACAAAATAAGAGTTTCGCGTAAATGAATAAACGAATACTATTAGGAATGAGTGGCGGCACCGACAGTTCGGTTGCTGCCATTCTTTTATTAGAACAAGGCTACGAAGTGATTGGTATCACCTTTCGGTTTTGGGAAGAAGGCGAAAACCAGCATCTGAACGATGCCAAATCACTCGCCGACAAACTAGGTATTCAACACATCACATACGATGCGCGCACCATTTTCAAAGAAAAAATTGTAGGCTATTTTGTAAGTGAATACCTTGCTGGACGAACGCCTTTTCCATGCGTCAAGTGCAATAACGAACTCAAGTGGAAACTAATCATCGACGAAGCCGACCGTCTGGGTTGCAGCAAAGTGGCCATGGGTCATTACGTACAAATCGCACAGCAAGCCGATAAGTATTATATTCAAGCAGGCATTGATCCCGACAAGGACCAGTCGTTTTTTCTTTGGGGACTAACCCAAAAACAATTAGCACGCATCGTGTTTCCATTAGGCGCATTTCACAAAACCGACGTCCGAAAAATGGCTTCCGACAGAGGACACATGCGCGTTTCCGAAAAAAAAGACAGCCTAGGAGCCTGCTTCTGCAACGGCGACTACCGCCCATTTCTGCAAGCACAACTCCAAAACCCAACGCAATACATTTTCAGCGGAAACTTTATCGACGAGAACAATCAAATACTTGGCCACCATCAAGGCTACCCTTTATACACCGTCGGCCAGCGACGAGGTTTAATCCACCTCAACCGCAAAGTTTTTGTGAAAGAAATTAAGCCACACACCAACGAAATCGTATTAGCCCCACTTTCGTCCATGTACAAAACTGAAATCAAATTACATGCTGTAAATGTGGTGAATCCTGCCGATTTCCACAACCAAACAGACATCAATTGCCGCATTCGCTATCGAAAACAAAACACCCTTTGCAGCGTCACTTTCACCGACAACAATCAAGCCACAGTGCACCTAGCCGAGCCCCTCGATGCCATTGCACCAGGCCAAACAGCCGTTTTTTACAAAAACAACACAGTACTTGGCGGAGGATTTATAAGCTAAAAACACATCAAACAAACTACTTTTTTGGGGTGCCCCTCGTACCTCGGGTCGGGCTATCCGCTCTTGTACTGCCGAAATACGGCAGCACGCCGCTTCTATCCCTCACCCACACAGCTTCACTCCTACCAAAAGCACATTTAATCAACAAATAAAAAAACAAACTACTCAAAATACCTTTTACCAACCACTCTATAGCCCGTAAAAATTACAATTTCAATCCATCCAACAATTCAATGTAGAGCGCCACAGCCTCATCAACTTCCGAAAAAAGTATAAACTCATCGGCCGTGTGCGAGCGCGACGAATGGCCTGGTCCCAGTTTAACACTTGCAAATGGCATCAGTGCCTGATCCGAAAGCGTGGGTGAACCATATAAAGTACGGTTGCAAGCCTTCAAACGCTTCACAAACGCATGATTCAATGGCGTAGCACTCGAAGTTAAACGCGTAGAACGTGCAGTAACATCACAGCTCACATGTTTTTTAATCAGCTTCAACAATTCATCATTACTATAAAGCTCATTACTACGCACATCCACCACAAAGCTACATTTATCCGGCACTACATTGTGCTGCGTTCCAGCATTCACTTGTGTCACCGACATTTTAACAGGGCCTAGCAAATCCGACACTTTATCAAAAGCATAATTCTGAAACCACTGAATATCCGTCAAGGCTTTGTAAATAGCATTATCACCCTCGTTGCGAGCAGCATGTCCCGCTTTACCATAAGCAGTGCAATCGAGCACCATCAAGCCCTTTTCGGCCACAGCAGCATGCATTTCGGTAGGTTCACCCACAATGGCAAAATCTATTTTAGGCAGTTCCCTTAATAAACTTTCAATGCCATTACTGCCCGAAACTTCCTCCTCGGCAGTAGCCGCAAAAATCAAATTATACGACTGTGTTTTTTCCGACAAAAGCATAAACGCATACAGCAAACTCACCACACTAGCACCAGCATCGTTACTGCCAAGCCCGTATAATCGGCCATTCTCAACAGCTGGTTTAAACGGATTACGCACCCAACCAGCAACCGGTTTCACCGTATCAATATGCGAGTTAAGCAATACCGTTGGGCGAGCTGGATCAAAACCAGCACTCATCAACCAGATATTGTTTCCACTACGTGAAACGACATAACCCCGCTCTTCCAGATATCGTTCCAGAAAATCAGCCACATTTTTCTCCTCGCGACTAAACGATTCGATAGCAATCATTTCGCTTAATAAAGCAATTGGTTCACTCATCAATACATTTACCATTATATCATTTACAATTTACCATTTCTGCATTCTTACATTCTTACATCACCACATCATCACATCATCACATCATCACATCAAATTATCCCCATCTCTTTCATCCAACTTCTCAATTCCTCAGGCCAGTTATCGGCAGGAATATTCTTTTTGCGCATTCCAAAACCATGTCCGCCTTTGTCGTATGGCACCAGTTTTACGGGCACATTATGTGCTTTGAGCGCTTTTTCCAAATTTTCGCTATTGGCAATGGGTACGGCGCCATCGTCTTTGGCATGGACAATAAAAGTGGGAGGCGTTTTTTTAGTTATCTGCAATTCATTCGAATATAATTTAACCAATTCGTCACTTGGCGTTTTCCCCAATAAGTTAAGGCGCGAACCGCCGTGCGTAATTGCCTGATCCATAGAAACTACAGGATAAGCTAACATCATAAACGCTGGCCGTTCGTTTTTTGTTTTAAAATGAGTTCCGAAAGTGGAAGCCAAATGTCCGCCGGCCGAAAAACCCATAATCCCGATTTTATTCTTTTTAATATTCCACTCTTTTGATCTGCTTCTGATTATTGAGAATGCAGTTTGTGCATCTTTCAGCGGAATGGTGTGATGCCCGTTTGGCATGCGATAATAAAGTACGAAAGCTGAAATTCCCATTTCATTAAACCAATGTGCAAATTCCTCTCCTTCTTTAATGTGCGAAACACCTCTATATCCCCCACCAGGGCAAATCAACACCGCCGCACCGTTTGCCTTCGCTTTATCAGCAGGAAAAGCCAACATACGAGCTTCGCTAATATCAATTAAAAACTCAGAATCACTCAAACGCTCAGCACTTGCCAATTCGTTACTTTCCGTTGCTCCATTTGGGTAAAGTTTGATTTTTTCTTGCGACATTGCAGCAATTGTAATTAGTAAGCTTAAAAATAATGTTGTGATTTTCATATGTTTATAATTGATTTTGTTAATACCATTTTTCCTGTTCGTCATCCCAAACGGTGCGAACTAATTTTTCATCAAATAATTTAATTTCAGGTTTTTGCGACATATATTTAAGAGTTGTAAATTCTTTTGTAAAAATTCATTATTTTCAACAAAGATAGTGAAAAATCAGTCTAAAATTACTTGAATTAGCTTTTTCAATACCAAAAAAGTGGTAGCCTCACTCTGTGTGAAACTACCACTTTATTTAGATTTTTTATTCTTGAGTTTTACTTTACAGTAAGCTGTATATCCAATATAAAGATATTGTCAATTGCTTTGTCGCCTAAATTGTCGAAGAACGAATTTGAACCGTAGCGTACATCAAATTTCGAACGATCCACTTTGAGCTGCGTACTGTAAACATTGTTGACTTTTTTAATTTCAAAAGATACTGGTTCTGTTTTACCTTTAATAGTTAACGAACCGGCTACTGTAGCCTTGCCCTTGTTGAATTTCGTGGCTTTAATCAGAGTAAAGCTAGCTACTGGGTATTTTTCAACTCCAAAAAAATCATCCGAAATGAGGTGTTCAATTAACTTTTGATTAACTGCTTCATTTTCAATATCTGCGCATGTCATTGATTTCATATCAATTACAACACTTCCCTTTACAATATTCCCTGCATTGAGTACTAAAGTACCGCTTTTCACTTTAATTTCGCCATTGTGAGCGCCACCAATTTTATTACCCGTCCATTTTACAACTGCATCTGTTGGTTTAATGTTTATTTTCTGTGCAAATAACGCTACTGTACCTGCTATTAAAAAAACTACTATCAATTTTAATGTTTTCATAAATCTAAATTTGTTTTATTTATTGTTTGATTTATTGTTAAACATCTATATGTAATTAAAAGTTGAAAAGGTTTCTTTTATTAGCCAATAGTTTTTATCAATAATACAAAGTGAGCGGGTAATATCAAGTCACCCGCTCACAATAATTAATTCTTTATCACCACATTATTTACCCCTTATGATCCGTTTAATATCATTGAGTTTATTTAAGGCCTCAACAGGCGTTAAATTATTGATGTCTAGATTTTTAATTTCGTCACGGATCTGTTCCAATACTGGATCGTCGAGCTGAAAAAAGCTGAGTTGAAGACCTTCGCGGTGTTCGGCAATTTCGCCTATAGGTTTTGCTACACCAGCTTGACGATTTTCCGACTCGAGGTCTTTCAAAATTTGCTCCGAACGTTTCACTATGCTTTGGGGCATACCCGCCATTTTGGCAACATGTATACCAAAACTATGCTCGCTACCCCCACGCACTAATTTACGAAGGAAAATGATCTTTTTATCGACCTCCTTTACTGATACATTGTAGTTCTTGATGCGCGGAAAGGATTTTTCCATCTCATTCAATTCGTGGTAGTGTGTAGCAAAAAGCGTTTTCGCCTTGCATGCAGCATGCTGATGAATGTATTCTACAATAGCCCAAGCAATAGAAATGCCGTCGTAGGTACTTGTTCCACGTCCTAACTCATCGAATAAAATCAAACTCCGGTTCGATAAGTTATTCATGATACTAGCAGCCTCATTCATCTCCACCATAAAGGTCGATTCGCCCTGCGAAATATTATCACTTGCACCTACACGAGTAAATATTTTATCCACCACACCAATGCGTGCACTTTGCACTGGAACGAAACAACCTATTTGAGCCATCAGCGTAATTAGCGCAGTTTGTCGCAACAAAGCCGACTTACCGGCCATGTTGGGTCCTGTGATAATGATAATTTGTTGTGTTTCGCTGTCCAAATAAACATCGTTGGCAATGTAACTGTCGCCAATAGGCAGTTGTTTCTCAATCACCGGATGGCGACCTTGTTTAATATCAAGCACATCCGTATCTTCCACTTCGGGGCGAATATACTTGTTTTCGGCCGATACTTTTGTAAAGGACAACAAACAATCAATTTGCGCAATAAGATTGGAATTCAGCTGTATAGCCGTAATATATTCGCTTAGAGCAATAACTAACTCACCAAACAAGCGAGTTTCTATAGCGAGAATCTTTTCTTCGGCACCCAAAATCTTCTCTTCGTATTCCTTTAATTCTTGCGTAATATAACGCTCAGCATTCACAAGCGTTTGTTTACGAATCCATGTTTCGGGCACTTTATCTTTATGCGAATTTCGTACTTCAATAAAATAACCAAACACATTATTGAAACTAATTTTTAGACTTGGAATGCCTGTAGCTTCACTTTCGCGCTCCTGAATGCGTTGCAAAAACTCCTTGCCCGAATGCGCCAACATACGCAATTCGTCCAAATCAGCATCAATGCCTGAGCGTAGTATATTGCCTCTATTAATCAATACAGGCGGATCGTTATTAATTTCTTTTTCAATTTTCTCGGAAATCAGATGACATGCATTAAGCTGATCGGCAATGCGTTGCAAATTAATATTGTCAGTATCGGCACAAGCAGCTTTGATAGGGCTTATCGCTTTTAGAGCCACTTTGAGCTGCACTACCTCGCGTGGATTGATACGTCCAACGGCTACTTTGGAAATGATACGCTCCAAATCACCAATGAGCGCAATATTTTGTTCCAAGAG
>JAGNPC010000267.1 GCA_017989795.1 Paludibacter sp.
CTTCAGGTGCAGCTACTACTGTATGTTTTTTTTTATCGTCACTCATAATCTTTATCTTTATTTCTTACCTCTTACCTCTCACCTCTCACCTCTTAGCCCTTACCACTAATCACTAATCACTTACCACTAATCACTTACTGCAAACTGCAAACTGCAAACTGCCAACTGAAAACTGCCCACTTCTTCCAAACTATTCCTCCTCCTTATTCCAATCAAGCGCACCTTTTTTGTAGATATAAAAAAATCCTACAACAAAAATGCCCATAAACAGAAGCATATTTAAAAAGTCGTTCCAATTAGCGTTTACGAAATTTACGGCCCAAGGATAGAAGAATATCACTTCCACATCGAATAATACAAATAATATGGCCACTAAAAAGTATTTAACCGAAAAAGGAAAACGTGCGTTTCCTTGTATTTCGATACCACATTCAAAGTTTTCTTCTTTTTTAAGTGTGCGTACGCGTTTTCCTGTTTTTAGTAGAATGTTGGTGACCGATAGTGTGAGTATTACAAACATAAGTGCTACAAATGTCTGTATGAGTACTGGTTGGTAGTCGGATGCGAAGTATTTTAATTCCATGTCTTGTAAATTGAGCTGCAAAATTAAGGAAAAATTTCCGTAATTGAAAAGAATCCAGTGTTAAAAGTTTAGGTTGTGTTTTTTTAAGTGTTTGTAGTTCAGTTGTATGTGCGTGTGAATTTTTTCAATATCTTTTTTAAAAATGTTGATTTCAATAACTGAAGTTTGTTTATTGAATATTTTCAGTATATTCTTGAAGTTTTGAAGTCTACATTTGTTGGGTTACTTGATGAACTTGTTACCTAAATAGCACTTACCATTTCCATTTTACACTTCAAAGCCTGTAGGCAAAGTTTTAATTCCTGTTTTTGCGCCCAGCTCTTTAATTTTTTCGGCAGTGCGAATGATATTGCCATTGCCCTCTTTCATTTTGCGTAGCGCATCGTCGTACGAGCCCGAAGCTCTGTCAATATTCGCCTTAATTTTCACCATATCTTCCGTAAAACCAATAAACTTATCATACAAAGCGCCGCTCAAACGGGCTATCTCTTGTGCGTTTTTGGTTTGGTTTTCTTGCTTCCATATTGAGGTAATGGTACGTAGTGTAGCAAGTAGGGTAGTGGGGCTTACAATAACGATTTTGCGTTCCCAGGCGTATGAAAATAGTTCGCCATCGGCCTGTACGGCTACCGAAAACGAGGCTTCAATGGGGATAAATAGCAGTACAAAATCGGGCGAATTGAGCTGCGTAGCATGCTGGTAGTTTTTATCACTTAGCAACTTTACGTGGCTGCGCAAGGAGGCGATGTGGTCGCGCATGGCTGTCACTTGTCGTTCGTCGGTGTCGGCCGTTACATATTTTTCGTAGGCTACGAGCGATACTTTTGAATCTATCACAATGTGTTTACTGTCAGGTAAATGCACAATCACATCAGGGCGTTGTGCGCTGTTGTCGGCTCCTTCCACTACCTCCTCGCGCTCGTATTCTTGTCCGCGAGTTAAGCCCGAGCGTTCCAGCACACGTTCCAGTATTACTTCGCCCCAGTTACCTTGTTTTTTCACATCGCCTTTGAGCGCTTTCGTCAGGTTGTTGGCCTCCTGGCTCACACGCGCATTCATCTCAGTGAGTTTAATTACCTCTTCGCGCAGACTAATTTTATCGCGCAACTCCTTATCGTAGGTTTCATCCACTTTTTTCTCAAAACTCTGAATCCGTTCGCGCAGCGGGTTGAGCAAATCGCCCAATGCTTTGGTGTTGGTAGTAGCAAACTCATCGGAGCGCGACTTCATAATACGAGCAGCTATATTTTCGAATTCCGTTGTTAGCTTTGTTTGCAAAGCAGCTGTTTCTGTTTTTTGCTGTTCGAGTTTATCTGTCAGGTTTTTAACTTCGTTAAGTAGACTTGCGTTTTCGGCCGTTTTGTTTGTTAAATTTAGGCTGTTTTGAGCCAAATCGACTTTCGTGTTTGTCAATTCGATTGAAGTCAGTCGCAATGTTTCGTTGGAAGTTGCTTGCTGGTTCTTGGCGGCCTGAAGTTTTTTATAAGTCGCTAGCCAAGCGATAATGGCTCCAGCAAGGCATGCAAGTGCTAAGTATGTTATTTCCATCGATGTAGATAGTGCTTTTTATGTTGCAAATGTTTTTAACTTTGCATTTTCATGCCTGTTTTGTTTAATTCTTCTGTGTTTTTTTTGTTATCTTTCCAAAGTCAAATTTACTTTAGATATTATTCCACTCTTGTGATAGGGTGACAAATCGAGAACCTTTCGGATTAGCTAATTAATACCAAAGAGGTTCGTCTTGCCAATTGTTAAAGAATCCAATTTTGAAGATTGGAATATTGGGGTTTTGAAGAAACAATGACACTATTTTAGATTTTATCTGATTGTTTGCATCAATTGCATTACATATATAGACCATCGCTGTTATTACATAAAAAGGTTTTTTTTCTTGAACGGAAGTAACTTCGTTTTGAAGCCATTGGTGACGAGGATTGATAATCAAGGTCGGACGTTTAACCATATTTCTACTCCATATTCGAGAATGGTGGGCAATTATATTTCTCAAATAAGAAATAGCTTCCAGCCAACTCGAAAGTTCGCTATGAAGGTTTAGCCCCATTTCTTTTGCAATAATTGCTTTCTGAGGAAGCTGGTGTCTGAGGTTTTTATATATTTTGGAAAGAGTTCCGAATGTTGCCACTTCGAAAATAATCCAAGCATCTGGATTGTTGTTAGGGTGTTTAGCCCGGTAATCTTTGGCAAACACTTCTCCACTGCGATTAAATTCGGCCTGCAAGTCAGTCAAGTGTGTAGTATGAAGCGATTTGTTTTCTACTATTGAGTCATCCAAATGCCATAAGCCACCGAAAGCCTGTGAGAGGTGGTAAATCAACTTTGTTCGTAGTGCTATTTCAATTATCTCAATGGCATCAAAAAGGACTAACCTCAATTGACGATCGAAATTATATCGGTCAATTACATCCTCAAAATAGGAATTAGGGCTGAAAGTATGGTTTGTTCTATCAGATTGCATGTCCCACCAATATCCCTTTAACCGATAATAGCTGATATGAGATAAATGATCTGGTGCTTTTTGTTCGTTTCTGAATAGCATGCCACGTTTTTTTAAAAGAGCTATTTGTTTATCAATAGAGTAAGAATCTTTATTTGGCATGTATATAAAAAAAATGACCCGCCTGCAGTTCTTACGGTATGCAAAACGGGTACTGTTATCTTTATGGGACAAAGTCCGTATTATTTTTAAGTTATTGGTTGCAAATGTAGACATTTCTAATTTACAAACAAAATGTTTATTGAAAAATCAGCTTTTCTTTTTCTTTTTTTAATATTTATGTAAATTTCTCAAGTTGTCAATCAAACAACCGTGGATGATCCTCTTCCAATTTACGTATAATGGTTATCATCAATGTTTCGCGAATAAATTTTGCTTTGTTCTCTATTTTATATTTAGCCAAATAGCGGTTTAGCGCCTTGTTTTCGTCGTCGTTTAAGGTGAAAACCTGCCTGTGTGTGCGCAATGCAGTTCGTTTGGTGGTGGGTGGAAGTTGCTTTTTTGCCATGATTTTTCAGTTTGCTACGCAAAAGTACATATTTTATAACAAAAGTCCGATAAAAAAAATTGTTATTACAAAAATCTTATATCTCTCACTTCGTTACCAATGACATAATTGAAAAATTAACTTTTGTGTGTCTTATGTGCTCTTTTGTGGTTCAATACTTTTTCTTTGTTTTCATTGTCATTACCACATTTTAGCTCAAAAATTTTTGGGGCGCAATCTCGAGATGACAGCGGTTTTTTATTTCTTTCGCTCCCGCCTTGCGGGATGAATC
>JAGNPC010000268.1 GCA_017989795.1 Paludibacter sp.
GAGTAACCGACGAGGAAACACTGAAAGTAGTAACAATGGTGTACGGCGGCTTAGTAAACAAGCAAATTGTGGCTGGATTGCAGGCAATTGGCGTTAATGCACTAGGACTTACTGGTGCCGATTTAGACTATATGCGTTCCGAAAAACGCCCCGTAAAAGAAATTGATTATGGTTTTGTGGGCGATGTAAAAGAAGTTAATGCCGGAATTTTGGCCGATTTAATTGCAAAAGGCGTAGTACCAGTATTGGCTCCACTCACGCACGATGGCAACGGTAATATGCTAAACACCAATGCCGACACGATAGCAGCAGAGGCAGCTAAAGCACTTGCAAACTATTTTGATGTAACGCTCATGTATTGCTTTGAGAAAAAAGGAGTACTTTTGAACGAAAATGATGACGATAGCATTATTTCGGAAATTACACCCAATTTGTTTGAAGCGTATGTAACAGAAGGGATAATTTCGGGTGGAATGATACCAAAGTTAGAAAATGCTTTCGAAGCGATTAACACCGGTGTTAAACAAGTGGTAATCACCAGGGCTGATTTTATACATACAGACAGAGGAACAAAAATTAAAATACAATAAATCAACCAAGCAGCAACAACGGCGAAGCCAAAAAACGTACGAAGTACCGAAAACGAAAAGCAATTAACGGCGAAGCCCAACTAATGTAAAACAAATAAAAACATGCAAATAATTAACTTATCGGAGAATAACTCCATACTCAACCACTACATGAAAGAAATTCGTTCGGTGGAAATACAAAAAGATTCCATGCGTTTCCGCCGAAACATCGAACGAATTGGCGAAATAATGGCTTATGAAATGAGCAAAAAAATGCACTATATAAACGAGAATGTTCAAACTCCACTTGGCATTGCTCCTACTAACGTTATTGACGAGAAAATTGTCATTTCTACTATCCTACGAGCAGGTTTACCTTTTCACCAAGGATTTCTGAGCTATTTCGATCAGGCCGAAAATGCATTCGTATCAGCCTATCGCAAATATAAAGATGCTTTAAAATTTGACATTCATATCGAATACATTGCATCGCCCGACATTACAGGCAAAACACTGATTATCACCGACCCTATGCTAGCCACAGGAGGATCAATGGAACTTGCATATGGCGCATTACTCACGAAAGGTACTCCCGCTAATGTACACATTGCCACTGTCATTGCCAGCAAACAAGCGGTTAAATACATCAAAAAAACATTCGCAGGTATGGGCATTACGCTTTGGGCGGCTGCTATCGACCCTGAATTGAACGACCACTCATACATCATTCCAGGTATTGGTGACGCTGGCGATTTGGCATACGGCGTAAAACTTTGATAGCCCGTTTTATTTGAGTATCTTTGTGGCGAATTCTGTTCCGTGCGTTTGAATATTCTATACGGTTTTAGAGGACAGGGTTCGCTACAAATTTTATGACATTTGATCAATTAGATCTTATAGAGCCGATCTTAAATGCTCTAAAACACGAAGGCTACACGCAGCCTACTCCTATTCAGGAAATTTCAATCCCCATTGTACTGAAAGGAACCGATTTATTGGGTTGTGCACAAACAGGAACAGGTAAAACCGCAGCATTTGCAATACCTATCCTACAATTACTGGAACTCAACAAAGGCAACGACAGAGCACCTCGTAAAATCAAAACACTCATCGTAACCCCTACGCGCGAACTTGCCATTCAAATTGGCGAAAGCTTTGCTGCTTATGGCCGTTTCATGAACATCCGACATGCCGTGATTTTTGGTGGAGTACCTCAAAGTCAGCAAGTAGGCGAACTTCGCAAAGGCGTAGATATACTTATCGCCACACCAGGACGTTTACTCGACTTGCAATCGCAAGGCTACATCAAATTAAACGACTTGAGCATCTTTGTTCTTGACGAAGCCGACCGTATGCTCGACATGGGTTTTATTCACGACATCAAGAAGCTGTTGAAAATAATACCTGCAAAAAGACAATCGCTATTTTTCTCGGCTACGATGCCCGAATCAATACGTGTGCTTGCAGGAACCATACTTACAAAACCTGAAGAAGTGGAAGTAACGCCAGCATCAACCACTGCCGAAACCATTCAGCAGGAAATATATTTTGTTGATGCAGCTAACAAAAAAGACTTATTAATACACTTATTGCAAGATAAACAAATTGCAACAGCACTTGTATTTACACGCACCAAACATGGCGCCGACAAGGTTCAACGCTTTTTGACCAAAGCACACATCAAAACTGAAGCAATACATGGCAACAAGTCGCAAAATACACGACAAAATGCCCTGCGCAACTTCAAAGATAGAACGACGCGCGTGTTAGTAGCCACCGACATTGCAGCCCGTGGTATCGATATCGACGATTTAAACCTTGTTATCAACTTCGAAATTCCAAATGTACCCGAAACATACGTTCATCGTATTGGGCGCACAGGAAGAGCAGGACTTGATGGAAAGGCTGTATCCTTTTGCGATGCCGAAGAATATCCATACCTTCGTGACATTCAAAAGCTAATTTCAATACAAATTCCGGTAGTGAGCGAACACCCCTTCCCTACCGACAAGATTCCTGTTGACAACAACAAACTAACACGCACCAAAACAAAAAACCGAAGCAAGCAAGCCAAAATTGACCCAAGCAAAGGAAAGCGTAGAAGTCCAAGTTTAGTAAAAAAAGAATAGAGAAACAATAATTAGAAGCTAAAAGTGATTGTCTTCGAAAAAAAAATCACTTTTATCTACCTATCTATCAATCCATTTATTTACGCAAGCCAAAAAAAGTCACAAAACACTTGTACAAATGATATAAATGTACTACTTTTGTGCTCGGATAAGTCCTGTACGACCAGCTCCCTTCGAACTCCCCCAGGGCCTGACGGCAGCAAGGGTAGATGGTTGTAGCGGTGCGATACAGGGGGCTTATCCACTTGCCTCTTTAGCTCAGTTGGCCAGAGCACGTGATTTGTAATCTCGGGGTCGTTGGTTCGAATCCGACAAGAGGCTCAAAAAAAAAAGAAGATTGAAAAGTCAGTCTTCTTTTTTAGAAAAAATACAGAAAAGCAAAACAGATTAAATTATTTTTTGAACAAATACAGCCAAAAATTTGGTCAAGTCAATAAAATTTTCTACCTTTGCACTCGCAAAAACAAAATGGCTGCGTAGCTCAACTGAATAGAGTACCACACTACGGATGTGGGGGTTACAGGTTTGAATCCTGTCGCGGTCACTAAAAAAGGCAAAAAGCCGAATAAATCTTTGATTTATTCGGCTTTTTTATTCATTTTGCCACAAAAGCAGTAAAAACTTCCACAAAGCACACATTATTTCAGATATTTTATAAAAAATTGCCTCATTTTTCATTGTAATTAAATTCAAATGTTTATATTTGCATCGCTATAGAAGCTTAAGAATCACAACTTAATAATAAACTTAAAAAATTTTTGAAAATGGAACAATTAGTTAGCAAAATCAAAGCAGAATTTGAAGCTTTCGCAACAGATGCTAGTCTTCAGGTGGAAAAAGGTAATAAAGCTGCAGGTACCCGTGCACGCAAAAGCTCTTTAGATCTAGAAAAGCTCTTAAAAGAATTTAGAAAAGTATCTATCGATAGCTCGAAAAATTAATTTCAAACAGCTAGTAGAACTTAAAAAGCGCCAATCAAATCTCTTTGACTGGCGCCTTTTTTTAAATATCTAATTATCTAAAAAACTAGTAATCCATCAAAAAAGCTTCCATCCTAACGAAATAACCAAATTCGAATTCATATCAGGCTTTGTTTGCCAATCGGCCTGGTACATATCTTTCATCAAATTAAAACGAGCATCAAGCGTAAACATCAACACATCTATACCAGCACC
>JAGNPC010000269.1 GCA_017989795.1 Paludibacter sp.
CTTCAGGGTGATTAGCTGCTATGGCATTAGCAATGTCTTTTAATAGTACTGTTTTACCCGTTTTAGGTTGCGCTACAATAAGACCACGTTGTCCTTTACCAATTGGTGAGAACAAATCGACCATACGAGCAGATAGTGAATCATTAACGCCACTACATAAATTAAACTTGGTATCAGGGAAAAGAGGAGTAAGGTGTTCAAAAGGAACGCGATCGCGTACATACTCTGGTGAGCGACCGTTAATTTTATTTACTTTGATAAGTGGGAAATACTTTTCACCTTCTTTAGGAGGGCGAATTGCGCCGTGCACAGTATCACCTGTTTTAAGTCCGAAAAGTTTTATTTGCGATTGCGATACGTAAATATCGTCAGGAGAGGCAAGGTAGTTGTAGTCGGCCGAACGAAGGAAACCGTAGCCATCTTGCATCATTTCAAGTGTGCCGATACCTTCTAAAATTCCATCAAAGTCAAATTGTTTTTCGTGACGTTGTTGGTTGTTGAATTTCTGACGGTTATCGTTTTGTTTGTGACGATTTTGAGGCGCTTCACCTTGTTGTGGTTTAACTTCCGCATTTGGTGCTTGATCAAGAGGAGTAGATACTTCTGATTCTTGTTCTGGTGCATCTTGTTTATCGTTGGCAATTATTATATCTTCTTGCGTTAATTCTTCGCTTGAAGCCATAACTTCTGATTCTTGAGCTTCCGCTTTTTGTAAAATAGGTTTTTTGATAAAACGTTCACGAAGCTTTTTTTGAACTGGTAGTTCTGATGCAGTAGTTATTTCTGATGTTTCAGCCACCTCAGGTGCTGTGCTTTCAATGATTTCAGGTGCAATTACAGCTGGTTTGGCTGTGGTTTCAGCTATTACCTTTGGCTCTTTTGGAGCTGGTTTCTTTTTCTTTTTTGCTTTGGGAGTTTCGGCCTGTTGCGTAGGTTGAGCAGGTTTTTTTTCCTCAATTACAAGCGCTTGCACTTCGTCTTTTTTAGGTTCTTTTTTGTCGATAGTTGTTTTATCAACAACTTTCTTCTCAACAACTTTTTTCTCAGTAACTTTTTTTTCAGTTACAGTTGTTTCTGCTTTCGACTCTTCTTTATCACCTTTGCCAGCTTGCACGCGCAAATTCTTCTTTTTGTCGAGCAATGGTTTCTCAACTGTAATTTTACGTTGTGCGTTTGTTTCGGCTTGTCGGTCGAGGATGTCGTAAATTAATTGTTCTTTTTTTACTGAATTTGATACTTTGAGTCCAAGTTCGGTGGCGATGTCCTTGAGTGCGGACAAATCTTTCGCATTGAGTTGCAAAATGTTGTAGTTAGTCATAAAATGATGTAGATAAACGTTTTTAGGGGATTTTCCCAAGGTAGGAAAAATACGTTTTGTTTGTGAATACTTTTTTTGATTATTTAAAAAACAAACAGCAGGATGCTGTTCAACTGAGAAATCGACGCAAATGTACAACAATAAATTTAATTTGCAATTTTTTTGCAATTTTTTTTGCTTTGAATTTTATTTTATTAACTCTAATTCAATAAGATTTCGTACTGTTTCATCTGCTCGAAATTGATTATCAGCCCTATACCCAACGATCCATACTATTTGATTGTTGGATGTTATTAACCAACAATTTTCTTTTTGAAGGCGATTCATTTTTTGATCAATAAAAAAATCGCTTAATTTTTTTCTTCCTTTCATTCCAAAAGGAATAAAGCTATCAGCTTCGTTCCACCTACGCAATGTAAGTGGAAAACAAAGTTTTGAAGCATCGACGGTGGCTACTAAAGGTGATTTTCGTATGTTTCCATCGTTGATACGCTCTTTTATAGTAATGATGATGGGTGAGTTAATACCTTCTTTTGTAATTAAATAGCTATTTTTATCGGTCTGATTACGGGGCGAAACAATAAAATGTGTCCGATCGTTGAGCAATAAATGTGTTTCGGAATAAAATACGGCACCGGGTTGCGTTTGATCTAGGTCGGATAATCGATTGATGGTGTCGTTGCTAAATTTATAGTTAGCTAAAAGCTCGTAAAGTAGCGTTTTTTTATAGCTGTACGTATGGAGTTTTTGTTTATCAATCCATAGCTCATGCTCAACGCTATAACTTATTTTGGAGATCAAGTCCTGTATATGTTCTTTATAAATAAGCTCAGCTTCGAGCATCCGTTCCGACGTTTCGTTTAAAGCACTTTTAAACGATGGATTAATAGTTTCGAAAAGAGGTATAAGCTGATTTCGAAATTTGTTACGTGTATATTCGTTTTCAGCATTGCTGGAGTCAGTTACAAAACTCAAATCGTTTTTTTGTAAATAAACTAATATTTCGGCACGTGATAAGCATAGTAATGGTCTAACTACTTGATTGTTGCGTTTAGGAATTCCAGTTAATCCATGCAAGCCTACACCACGGGTTAAGTTCATAAGTAACGTTTCAACATTATCGTCGGAGTGATGTGCGACAGCAATGGCATCGGCTTTTTGATCTATTAAAAGTTGACTAAACCAATTATAACGTAAGTCACGCGCAGCCATTTCGATGGATATTTTTTGGGCTTTAGCATAGTTTAATGTATCGAATTTCACTTTGAATAAAGGCAAGCTCCAGGAAGCAGCTAATTGAGTTACAAAATCCTCATCTCTATCCGATTCGGCAGCTCTTAATGTAAAATTACAGTGAGCCACAACACAGTTATAGCCCAACTTCATCAAGATATGAAGCAAGGCTACTGAATCGGCTCCACCACTTACGCCCACAACTACGGTTGCGTTTGTTTTTAATAACTGGTGTTTTTCGATGTATTTTTCAATACGTTTTAGCATGAAAAGTTGCGGAATTAGTTCTTACTATGTATGCAAGCACAAAAGTAACTAAATAGAGCGAAAATCAACCCTTGCTAGCGTATAAATAATGAAAGATGCAGAGTCATTTTAACAACTAAACCAATTGCTGTTGTCATTATAACTTTCTATCAACCCAATGTTGTTATCTTGTTTTAGGTTGTGAATAAGTGTCGAAGTTTCGAGCTGTAGAACAGATAATGCATTGTCTGTTAAATCGTTTCTAAACTCTTTGTTAGCCATTTCGGCCACCAATTGCATGGCATAAATCCTACTTACCACTTGCCCAAGCTCAACTAGTTTGCGTTGCGAAAGCTGATTGCTGAGTTCGAAATTGGTGATAGTCGCTAATCTATCGGCTATTAGTGGAGCATATATTTTAAGATAATGAGCCAAATTTGGTTCTTTCGCTGTTTTCATTAATTTCAGAAATGCATCGGCAATTTGATGATACAGAATATCGTTTGAGCCTTCGAAAATCTGAAACGGCCTACTATCAACAGTGGAACGACCCGCTATGTGATTTAAGCGATACCCTTTTCCACCAACTAACTGAAGTAGCGATTGTGCCGATTCTTGCATCATATCAGTGGTTACTGTTTTAATAATATTTGCTTCGAGTCCAAGTGGGAATAAGTCATTATCGATATCGGCAACGGTACCCGATTTAACACAAAATGCCGAACAGATGGTGTAGTTTGCTTGCATTCGGGCAAGTCTGCTCTGTACCTGGTCGTACTCTATCAGGTTTTTGCTTCCCATTAAACGGCTGTTAACGTGTGATATAGCTTCGTCGAGCATGCGTTGAATAAATCCAAGTCCCATACCCGGAAACTGAAAACGACTGCGATGCAATAAATCGAGTAACATTTTTACGCCTGTGGAGTGGGGGATGAGTCTGTTTTCGGCTGGTAGAATCACATCCAACTTGTTTAAGCCATAAGGAATTTGATACAATCCAAGATTTTCGTAACTTTCCTCTACTACAACCTGCTGATTAGGTGTATTTACATCGCACACAAACATTTCAAC
>JAGNPC010000034.1 GCA_017989795.1 Paludibacter sp.
GCAAACATACGAGTTTTATCGCGAAACAAAAACCGCTCAAAGCCGTAGTAATATTGAAATGATGCAAGCCAAGGCCGACTCGGTAAAAGGTCTTTACGAATCGGCCATGTATAAGGGGGCAGCTATATCCACTATTAACATAAACCCTGCCTTGCAAACTGCAGCTGTGCCACGTTTAAAGCAAGAAAGTGATGCCAAACTCTATGGTACTGTTTACGCAGAGATACTTAAAAATCTCGAAACATTGAAGCTCGATATGGCGCGAGAAACTCCTATTGTACAACTTATTGATGAGCCGATTTTACCTCTTAAAAAAGATAAATTAGGGAGGATTAAGGCTATTGCTTTGGGTGGAATTATTGGTGGTGTACTCATTGTTTTTTACTTGCTCGGTATGCTTTATGTTAAAGAGTTAGGCCTGTCGCTCAAAAAAGATAAGATTTAATGGTTGGTTGGCAGCTTTGCCCCCAACCAACCCCCACCCACCCAAATTCAACGTAATTCATTGTCATTCTGAACGTAGTGAAGAATATAATAATTTTTACCGGACATCAATTATTTAAATACTTGATGTAAACTGAAACTTAATAATGTGTCAGTTTTTTTGTCGATTAATTCGTTTTTGCTAAAAGCGAGCTCAAAATAAAAAACCCGAAACTCATTTACGGAGTTTCGGGATTTTTAAAATAGTAAATAGTAAATGACTAACTAGTCAATGACTTTATTTTTTCCACAATTTACTCATATCTTCCAATGTTTTACCTTTGGTTTCAGGTACCATTTTCCAAACGAAGATGGCAGATAATACTGACATTACACCATATAATACATAGGTGAATGAAATACTAAATGCTTCGAGTATAGGGAAGGTGGATGATACGACGAAATTGGCGATCCACTGTGCACCTACGGCGATTGCTACTGCTTTGCCGCGGATGGTGTTGGGGAAAATTTCGGAGATCAATACCCAGCATATTGGACCCCACGACATCATGAAGGCGGCCGAATAAAGGACAATAAACAAGAGTGTGCTTACGCCAATTATTTGTAGGTGTGCTAATGCGCCGATGGCAAACATACCGATGGCCATGCCTATTGAACCGATGATTAGGAGTGGTTTGCGACCGAATTTATCGACTGTAAAGATGGCTACTAGGGTGAACACGATGTTCACAAATCCCATGATTACGGTTTGCCACATGGCGGCGTCTTGTCCAAAACCTAAACCTTTGAAAATGGTTGGGGCGTAGTATAGCACAACGTTTATACCTACTGCTTGTTGGAAAATAGAGAGTAGGATACCGATGATTAATACTTTCCAGCCGTAGGTGAGTACTTTCTCAACTTTTTCGTGTACGGTTTCTTTTATTTCGCTTAAGATGGCTTTTGCTTTTACGCTTCCGTTGATTTTGCTTAAAATGCTTAGGGCTTTTTCGTCGTTATGATTCAGCGCTAAGTAGCGTGGTGTTTCGGGAACTAAAAACAATAAGATTCCAAATGTAGCTGCTACAAAAGACTCGGAAAGGAACATCAAACGCCAACCTTCGGTGTTGATCCATTCGGATGACTCGCCTTTAATAATGAAAAAGTTTACGAAATAAACGATTAACATACCAAAAATGATGGCGAACTGATTCCACGAAACGAGTTTTCCGCGTATATCAGCTGGTGCCATTTCGGCAATGTACATGGGGCAGATGGCTGAGGCCAAACCTACTCCGATACCGCCTATGATGCGATATACATTGAATGAGGCTAACAAGGTGGAAATGTCGGTGCTGCTATTGAAAAAAATCATTTCGGGGTAACCTGAGCCAACAGCCGAAATGAAAAATAGAATAGAGGCGATGATCAATGATTTTTTGCGACCAAAACGGGTGGCGAAAATTCCGGATATGATTCCACCAAGAATACATCCAATAAGGGCGCTGGATACGGTGGCGCCGTGATAAAAGGTGGCTAAGTCGCCGTAGTGGGCTGCGTCGAGCTGAAAAAACACCTTGATGGGATCGACAGCGCCAGAAATTACAGCCGTATCATAACCAAAAAGCAACCCACCCAAGGTTGCTACCAATGTTACGCCTATAATAAAGAATTTATTAATTTCCTGAGTTTTCATTTTTATTAGATTATTAGAACAAAGAACAAAGAACAAAGAAAAAAGAACAAAGAACAAAGAACAAAGAACAAAGACGAATGGCTATTTCCATACATTTATTGTCTTTGCTCTTTTATCTTTGCTCTTTTGTCTGAATTAAATGTACATGTTCACAATTGCTTCGTAAAGCTCTTGTTTGCCGCTGATTTGTTTTGGTTCGCCATTAGCTTTAGCAAATGCATATACATCTTCCAAAGATAATTTACCTTCTTCAAATTCTTTACCTGTTCCAGCGTCATAAGATGCGTAACGGTCAGATACCATTTGTTTGTAAGGAGATTCTTCCAAGATTGCTGCAGCCGAAAGTAAAGCACGAGCCATTACGTCCATAGCACCAACGTGAGCAATGAATAAATCATCGTTATCTGTAGAGTTACGACGGATTTTTGCGTCGAAGTTTGTTCCGGCACCTTGGATACCACCACCTTGTAAGATAACCAACATAGCTTGAGTTAATTCAAAGATGTCAACTGGGAATTGGTCAGTATCCCATCCGTTTTGAACATCACCGCGGTTAGCGTCGATAGCACCCAACATACCAGCGTCAACTGCACATTGCAATTCGTGCTCGAAAGTGTGACCAGCCAAAGTAGCGTGGTTTACTTCGATATTCAATTTGAAATCGTTTTCTAAACCAAATTCTTTCAAGAAGCCAATTACTGTTTCAGCATCTACATCGTATTGATGTTTCATTGGTTCCATTGGTTTTGGCTCAATCAAGAACACACCTTTGAATCCTTTTGCACGACCATAGTCACGTGCCATTTGCAACATGCGACCCATGTGTTGTTTTTCGCGTTTCATGTTTGTGTTCAAAAGGCTCATGTAACCTTCGCGACCTCCCCAGAATACATATCCGTCACCACCCAATTCGATAGTAGCGTCGATAGCATTTTTGATTTGCAACATAGCACGTGCAGCTGCGTTGAAATCAGGGTTGGTGCTAGCGCCATTCATGTAACGAGCTGGTGAGAATACGTTAGCAGTACCCCACATTAGTTTGATGCCAGTAGCAGCTTGTTTTTCTTTTGCGTAAGCAACAATAGCTTTTAAGTTAGCTTCGTATTCTTCGATAGATGCACCTTCGTCAACTAAATCGATATCGTGGAAACAGTAGTATTCGATACCCATTTTTTGCATGAATTCAAAACCAGCATCCATTTTATCTTTAGCTGCTTGTACTGCATCGGTAGCACCTGCCCATGGGTGAACTTGTGTGCCTGGACCAAATGGATCGCCACCTTCAGCACACAAAGTGTGCCACCAAGCCATGCTAAAACGGAACCAGTCCTTCATTTTTTTACCATAAACCACTTGCTCAGCATTGTAGTAACGAAATGCTAATGGGTTTTTACTTTCTTTTCCTTCGAATTTGATTGCTTCCACTGATGGGAAATAGACTTTTGCCATAAAATTTTAGCCCCCACACCCCCGAAGGGGGCTTTTGGGCGGTTTTTTTAAATTAATTTTTATTGTTATATTATTTTTGTTGTAAATAGACTTGGTTCTTAAAGTCCCCTTTCGGGGGATTTAGGGGGCTGGTTTTATATTTTCGCCACCCATTTTTCATAAGCTGCTTTAGTAGCTTCAATGTCTGCTTCTATAGGTGTTATGATTTGAATTTTCTTCAATGTTGAAAAAGCTTCTTCTGCATTAGAATAAATTCCAGCTCCGATACCAGCTCCACGCGCTGCACCAACCGAACCATCGGTATTATAAAGCTCAATGGTTGCTCCAGTAATATTTGCTAATGTTTGACGGAAAATTGGCGATAGGAATAGATTGGCATGGCCAGCACGAATAGTTTTCGTTTCGATGCCCATTTCATTCATAATATCCATACCATATTTAAACGAGAAAGCGATACCTTCGTGTGCAGCACGGATCAAGTGAGCTTTACTTATACGATTGAAGTTAACTCCATGGATAGAACAATTAGGCTCTTGATTGCCTAAAACGCGCTCAGCACCATTGCCGAATGGAATAATGCTTACACCATCGCTACCAACTGGAATACCAGATGCTAATTCGTTCATTTCGGCATAGCTAATACCTTCTGGCGCTACATTGTTTTTAATCCACGTATTTAATATTGCTGTACCATTGATACAAAGCAGTACACCTGCATGTGTTGCCTCAGCAGTATGATTAACGTGAGCAAATGAGTTTACACGACTTTGCGGATCGTATTTTGAGTCGCTGTTTACGCCATAAACTACACCCGAAGTACCGCCTGTAGCTGCAATTTCACCCGGGTTAAGTACGTTTAGTGAGAGTGCGTTATTCGGTTGGTCACCAGCACGGTAAGTTACAGGAGTTCCTTCAGCTAATCCTAATTCGTTTGCAATTTCTGCTTTTAAATTTCCTTGTTGACCGAATGTTGGAACTATTTCAGGAATTAAATTTGTGTCAAAGCCAAAATAGTCGAATAAGAATTGAGCTGGTGCTTCAGCTTTAAAATCCCAAGCTATACCTTCTGATAATCCAGATGCAGTTGTGGCTGCAACTCCAGTCATGCGCATAGCAAGGTAATCGCCTGGCAACATATAGTATTTCGCTTTTGCAAAGTTTTCTGGTTCGTTTTCTTTCACCCAAGCCATTTTTGATAAGGTGAAGTTACCAGGAGAATTTAAAACATGCGATAAGCACAGTTCGCTACCAATTTGATCCATCGCTTTTTGTCCATAAGGCACTGCGCGAGAGTCACACCAAATAATTGAGTTCCGAATGGCATTTTGGTTTTCGTCAACAAGTACAAGACCGTGCATTTGATACGATATACCGATAGCTTTTACCTGATCAGCATTAATGCTTGCCTCTTCCATCACCACTTGGGTAGCAAGTTTCAAGTTTTCCCACCATATTTCTGGGTTCTGTTCTGCCCATCCTGATTTCACGGAAATAATTTCCATTTCTTTTTTTGGGAAAAATGCCGAAGCGATGCATTCGCCTGTTGAAGCGTTTACTAAACTCGCCTTCACCGACGAACTTCCTAAATCATAACCGAGTAAATACATATATTTTATTTTTTATATTTATAAAGTCTTGCAGCTCTATGAGCCACTCCTTCTTCTAATTCGTCGAGCGCTAGCACATAAGGCCATTGAGCCACCTTTTTTTGAAAATTCCGAACATCTGAGCGCGTTTGATGCACAGTGTCGTAAAGTGTACGCAATTGCGAGATGGTGAATTTGCGTGGCAAAAGTTCGAATAATAAATGCGGTTCCACATCCATTCTGTTTCTAATGTATTCGAGCCCTTTTTTTATTATTTCAGCATGGTCAAATGCCAAGTTAATATCTTCTGTTTTAGTTAGTTCGTACCAGTTTGCTTGCGTGTTTTCCTTTTTTGCTTGAATTTTTCTATCAATTTTAATAAGAGCAACGTATGCTACGGTTACTATACGACCAATTTTGAGCTGCGTTGTGTTTTCGAGCCACAGAATATCGCGTGGGTTTTGAGTACGCGTGGGGTTGCCAAAACTCCTAAATTGACTTAGGTAAATGTTTTTAAGTCCAGTTAGTTCTGTTAGAACTCTGTTGGCGGCACTATCTAAATCCTCATCATTTAAAATAATACTCCCAGGTAGTTTTTTGTCGTTATAGTTGATGTGTTGTTCATCAATATTACGTTCAATAAGCAATACTTTGAGTTTCTCATCATCGAAACCAAAGATT
The DNA here is from genome assembly GCA_017989795.1 of Paludibacter sp. Lineage (GTDB taxonomy): Bacteria > Bacteroidota > Bacteroidia > Bacteroidales > Paludibacteraceae > Paludibacter. The sequence continues at coordinate 5,836 of JAGNPC010000034.1, forward strand.
ACACAGTCAACTGAAACATGTGGGTTATATAGTTTACTTTCTGTCATTTCGATGCAAATGTACACTATTATTTTATTAATTCATTTGTAGAAAATGATGTTATAAAACACAATATCAATTGTTTAAATAGTGTAAAACGTACAATAAAGCGTTTTTTATTATTGTTTATTGTACAATAAGTATTTCATGCTGTTTTTTTGTAAAATCAAAGTATTAAATGAGTTGACTTGTGGGTGTTTTGTTTCAGTCTTATTGTTTTATTTACAATAAGACTTAGGGCAGTTAGACTCTTAATTCAAATCTATAAAAAATACTAAAATTTAGATACTGTAAGCTCTTGTTTAGCTTCGTGGATTATAACTGCAGTTGTGGGCTGAATCTTTATCTTTTTTTCTCATCTCTTTTTTAATGCCACATCCGCTACAATCGTCGCATGCTGAGGTGGGTTTTGTGCGCAGTTTTTTTACTACAGCGTAAATGCTGTAGCACACTACAAAAAGCAGAATAATATAAACGATGAGTTCTTGCATCAATAAAAAAAGAAATAAAGATTTTAATTAGATTGAACAGTTTTCGTATTAATAATGTTTAGGCATTTGAGTTTTAAATAAATTTTCTTATTTTGATAGTTTTGATTATATGGTTAGTAGAAATAGTTTACTGCTGCTTACGGGCATATTATGGAGTATTGGTGGCGGTGTTCTTATGTTTCGTGGTGTAAGTGCAATTTTACTATCGGGTACGGTATCGGTAATGAATATTTTAATTACTATAGCTAGCGCAATTCTTTTTTATGTGTTTTTGTTTCGGCGAATAAGTTCTAAACATATTGCCCGTATTGAAGGCATGCCAGCGGATAAATATCCATTTTATATATTTTTAAGTGCTAAAAGTTATTTGATAATGCTTTTGATGATTGTTGGGGGAGTGAGTTTGCGATCGACTGGAATAATACCTTTTTCAGTTTTGATGTATTTTTATCCTGTAATGGGTTCAGTCTTGATTGTTTCGGCTATTCGTTTTTATTATCACATGTTGCGAAATTAAGTGGGATTTATTTTTTTTTATCATATAATAGTGCTTTTCAAATATAAATGTGTAAATTTGTGATTTAAAACAGTGTTGTCGAACATATTTTTTTATTATTTACCGATGGCAAGAAAAAGTACTATTGAATTAAAGCCGCTTGACGAAGTATTAAATTTTTGGGATGTTTTAACTCCCGACGAACGTCAGTATTTACGTAATCACCACACAGTTCAGCATTTTCGCAAAGGTGAAATTATAACCTGCGAGGGCGATACCCCGAACCACATGATGGTGCTCGAATCTGGCAAAGTGAAGGTTTATAAAGAAGGTGTAGGTAGCCGAACACAGATTATTCGGATGTTAAAACCTGGCGAAAATTTTAGTTATCGTGCAATTATTGCAAACGATACTTATAATACTACTGTTTCGGCTTTTGAGGCATCAACAGTATATTTGTTTAAAAAAGATATTTTTATGTCCGTTCTACGACATAATAATGCCCTTTGTTTTCGGTTTTTAGAAGAGCTTTCAACTGATTTAGGTGCTTCGGATGCTCGCACAGTTAATTTAACTCAAAAACATATTCGTGGCCGATTGGCAGAGGCTTTGCTTTTGCTTAAAAAGAATTATGGTATGGAATCAGATAACGCAACAATAAATATCTATTTATCGCGCGAGGATTTGGCCAACTTATCGAATATGACAACTTCTAATGCCATTCGTACTTTGGCACAATTTGTGAACGAACATCTTATAGCAATGGATGGCCGCAAGCTTAAAATTATTGACGAAGATAGACTTCTTAAAATAAGCAGATTAGGTTAGTTCGCTGCGTTTTAAAATGCATCCAATGAATCAAGGACAAATTCACGAAACATTTAAGGCGGTACTCTCGTTGTTGAGCGATGGCAAGTTAAGCGCATCGGTCGCTAAGTGTCGTACTTTAGTTAATGAGCTTCAAGAGGGACTTTACACTGACCGTTTAAACGATATACATCAGAATTATCAATTTTTACTTGATTATTACATCAAAGGTGTAGATGATCCACAACGTAAACTGGTGTACAATCGCTTGGTGAGTAGACTATTTGTGCTCACTTGTGAGCTGCGCGAGGAATTACTTGTGCGTGTTTCATCAAATTTCGAATACCAGCAAAAACGCTATTTTCCACATGTTCGTCGATTAAGTACGGTTGATAAACTTATCGACTCGCTTCAATATTATCATGTTAATTCACAAAATGAGCCTGTTAATGCTCGACTGCGCTCGAATTATGAGCTGCTTTTGAGCGATGTGTTTTCGTTACTGTGGTTAAATACCTCATACAATGCGGATGAATTGCGCTTGTTTCAACTTGTTACCTCGACAACTTACAAGGGCAGGCTCGAAAGAAATTTAGCCATTACAGCACTTACACTTAATCTTTGGCGTATGTTCGACGAAGATAAGCTACAGCTTTTGCTCGATGGGTGTGTGCATCCCGATGTTGAAGTAAAACAACGAAGTTTGGTTGGTTTGTGTTTTGTGTTAGCTCGCTATAATCGTTTTATTCCTTATTTCCCGCAAATTCGTAACAGGTTGGTTCTTATTGCCGATGATACGGCTACATCCACTAACTTTAGAAATATATTAGTCCAAATAATTGGTACCGTTGAAACGGATAAGATTAGTAAAAAACTGCGTGAAGAAATTTTGCCAGAGATAATTAAAGTTAGTCCGCTCCTAAAAGATAAGATGGAAGCCGATAAACTTTTATCTTCCGACGAGTGGGGAGAGGCTAATCCCGAATGGCAAGAGTTGCTCGAAAAAAGTGGTGTGCAGGATAAAATTCAAGAATTTACCGATTTGCAATTGGAGGGTGCAGATGTATATATGGGTACTTTTGCTATGCTTAAAAGTTTTCCTTTTTTTACTAATTTTTCAAACTGGTTCTTACCTTTTGATCCTGAACATAGTGCTGTAAGTAGGTTGTTTGAAACCTCAGAATCTAGTTTGCTCACAGCTTTTGTTGCACACAATGCACTGTGTAATTCAGATAAATATTCGTTTTGTTTGAGTGTAATGCAAATGCCCGAAGCGCAACAAACAATGCTAAAAGGTAATTTTAAGCTCGAAACAGAGCAACTTGCCGAATTATCCAAGGATCAAGCTATACTGACACCAGAGGTGTATGCTAAAAATATATCAAAGCAATATGTACAAGATTTATTCCGTTTTTTCAAGTTGCACCCTCAATGCAAAGATTTTACGGATATGTTTGCTTCTGCTTTATTTATGCATCGCTCGTATTTGTTCGATATATTATCATCGGATAGTGAGTTGAAAAATCAGGTGGCTGAGTTTTATTTTGCTAAAAGTCAATACCGCGAGGCAATCGAATTATTTAAGGAACTTGAAAATGAAGTTGAGCCTACCGCTTCACTTTTTCAAAAACTAGGCTACTGTTACCAACAATTATCGGATGTAAAATTAGCCCTCGAATCGTATTTGCGTGCTGATATCATTCAACCAGATAATTTATGGACAAATAAGAAAATTGCATTATGTTATAAATTGTTAGGCGATTTTGCTCAGGCTCAATCTTTTTATCGACATGCCGATTTTTTACGTCCTAATCAGCGGAATGTAAAATTGCAAATTGCTCATTGCTATCTCGAATTAGGTGATTTTAAACAAGCTATACAGCTTTATTTGCAGCTTGAACAAGTCAATGAATCGGATACGAAGGTTCTTAGGTCCATTGTTTGGTGTGCTTTTGTATCGGGTAATAAAGCGCAAGCTCGTTACTACGCTCAGCGTTTGGCTGAGTTAGAAACTTTAACAGCTGATGTGTTGATAGCTATGTATGTCGAATTGTTAGATGGTAAGGTGAGCAGTGCTGTAGTACTACTACGACAAGCTATTGCACTCGAAAATGGAGATAAACATCGCATTGAAGTGCTAATTCAGACTGATTTGAAGAGGTTAAAACAGTTAGGGGTGGTGCTGATTGACATGAATTTGCTTTTGGATGCAGTTTCGATGTAGAGCTAACAGTATAATTAAAATACAACAAACCCACTAATCTAAATTTTTAAATTAGTGGGTTTGTTATTTCTGTTTCACTTCGTTTATTCTTCTTCACTATATTCCAAAATATCGGCTGGTTGGCAATTTAGCGTTCTGCATATAGCCTCTAATGTGCTAAATCGTATTGCTTTAGCCTTTCCAGTTTTTAGTATCGATAAGTTGGCTGGCGTAATGTCTACACGTTCGGAAAGCTCATTGAGCGAAATTTTCCGACGTGCCATCATTACATCCAAGTTTACTATAATTGGCATTTTGCTTCGTTTTAATTTCTTATATCGTTAAATCTTGTTCTTCTTTCATTTCTATTGCAATACGCATTACTTCAGTCATTATTAATATAACAATACCCATAATGAGTGCATTGAAATCAATACTTTTAGCGAAGGTAAAGCGGTAGTGCGTTAATTCCACAAGGTATTCAGCACTCAATATATTAATGATTTGTATTACTGAACCTAAAATTCCAATACCGAGTAGTATTAGCCCAATTCGGTTGATACGAACTAAATTTATACGTTCAAACACTAGCGAATGTTGTAACGAACGAATAATTTTCACCACTAAAAATGGAATCCAAATGCCCAATATCAATACGATAATGGAGAATGCCATGTAGGTGGCGTTCATTATCATCCACCAAAGTGGTTGTGTGTTGGTATTGTTCATTATTACCGACACATTGTTGGCTCTAACCATTAACGGTTGACCATTTTTAAGATTAATCTCATTTTTATCAATCAAACCTGAACTTTTAGGTTCCACATCCATCATTAAAAACTCTTGCGTGTTTACATTGGTGTTTGTTTCGTATTCGGCAATAGTTAAGCCATACTTAAACCCCTCGATAAATGGAAGCACAGCACCTTGGTACATGCTGGCAAAGAATATTATCAATAAAACGATACATAATGTTTTTAAACGTTCCATTCGTATTTTTTTGTTTTTGTTCTATTCAAATTTTGTTGCAAAGAAAGCATTCTTTTTTTGAATATCCAAAATTGTTGTTGATATTATATACTACTTAATATTCAATTCGTTAATTAAACGTTTGGCTCCTCCTACTTTATCCATTACGAATAAAATATAGCGTACATCCACATTAATAGTACGTTGTAAGTCTGGTTCAAATACAATATCGCCACTCATAGCCTCCCAGTTGCCATCAAATGCCAACCCAATAAGTTCGCCTTTGGCATTAAATATCGGGCTGCCCGAGTTACCTCCAGTTATATCATTGTTGCTTAAAAAAGCTACGTGCATTTTGCCTGTTTTAGCATCAATATAGTTGGCGTAATCTTTTGCGACAATGGCTTTTTTAAGTTCGGCAGGTACATCAAAATCATAATCACCCGGAATTTCTTTTTCTAAAATACCCTCCACGGTCGTGAAATAATTGTAGTCAACGGCGTCAGCTGGTTTGTAGCCCCCAATTTTTCCATAGGTTAAGCGCATGGTGAAGTTTGCATCGGGGTAGCGAGCTGTTCCTGTTGCCAAGGCCATTTCTTTAAGGCCTGCCTCATATAGACGGCGAGCATCTGCAATTTGTTGGCTCGCTTCTTTGTATGGCCCTTTTTGAATGCTTTCAACCATTCCCATCACTTCACGCCAATAAAGTAATGCAGGGTCATTCAGTA